>SUXT01000155.1 GCA_015060835.1 Bacteroidales bacterium | reverse complement strand
CATATTCATAGACATCACCCATAGTGTCACGGTTGTTCATATCAAGTGCATCAATGCCTTCGACAATCTTAACCAAAGTACGTGGGTTCTGAATAAGGAATGTTGCATTCGCCATGAATTTGCTGTATGCCGATTCCTTACCAGTGTTCAAATTCTTTATAAAGGCAAAGGCATCCCTGCTGATTATGCGGTACATCTCCTCTGCTTCTTTGTTCTTGAAAACACTCCAACGCAAAGTATTGTATGCGACATCCCTGTCAGTCTCCGGGTTATGCCACACTCCTTCACCGAATGTAGGGTCTTTCACCGCCACGCCCATAATGCTTGCATTCGCTTCTTTTGTCTTCTGAGCATCATCGAGCATCTTCATAAAGAACAGATAGGTCATCTGCTCCAGGATGGTGATTGAATTGGTTATGCCACCTGTCCAAAAGGCATCCCAAATTGCATCTATGCGGTTTTTTATATCTCCTGTTATCATAATTTTGTCCTGTTTTAACCTTGTAAAGTGCTAAGGGAGGTTCTATAAATAGTTGCTGCTGACAAAACGAGGCTGTGCCAAATGTATATTGACACCGCCTCGTATATATTCACCGAATAGTCAAGCGACTATTCTGTTGCTTTTATATAGTTGATTACAGGGTTTGCATACATTTCGATAATCTTTCCACGCAGGAAATCAACATCCTTGTTCGGGAGGTCTACCTTCTCTATCTGTCCTGCCAGATATGCGTCGAGTTTACCTTTTTCCTCGGCTGTGTATTTATCCGAGTAGCGGGTGTCGCCTGTCAACAGTTCGTAGAAATAGTAGTTTATGGGCCAGAAGCGATAGTTGCTGTGGATGGCGCGGTCAATAATCTTTGCAGCTATTGCAAATTTTTCGCCTTTCGGGGTATCTGCGGGAATCTTATCCAACTCTTCATTTATACATTTTGCCACATGGAAATGCACGTGCCCTTTGTAACCCATAAGACCTGTCTGCATGTTTATAAGGTCGTCTAAAGGCGATTTTTTATGTTCCTTGTTGTCTCTTTTCTGCTGGAATTCCTTTGCTTTAAGATAGTCGCAAGGGTCGTATTCGTACGAAATTGCAGTGGGGGCGATGTTGAGGGCTTTCAATGCATCTATAGGGTCGCCTGCCGAGTGCATGGCAAGCATTTTAAGCACGCTTTCGGCTGTAAAGTCGTTGCTATCCTTTGCACGACCTTCGCGCTGAGCAATCCACACCGGCTGCTTCTTCTCGTTTATCGCATAGTTGATATACGACGAGAGGCGTTTAGAGGAGAGCAGAAGCTCGCGCATTGATATTGAACGCTGCACAATAAAGCTGCGGTTCACTCTCACAAGTTTCTTTATCCACGGACGTATGAGCAGATTGTCGCCAATGGCAATCTCCACTGTATTGTCGATTGCTCCGACAAGTGCCACACTGAGGAATGCAGAGTCGAGGATGATGTCTCTGTGGTTGGAGATGTAGAGTGCATCGGAGAGTTCCTCTTTGTTGTCGCATGTAAGTTCGAGACCTTTGCTAAGTTTGGCCAGCAGTCCCTCAAGGAAAGGTTTCACAAGTGCCTTCTGGAAATCGAGGTTGGTCTTGCTGCTACGCATAGCTGCGCATATATGTTCGAAAGGCATTTGCGGGAATGCGTATGCCATTGCTGCTTTAAACTCCTCATCTGCTATAAGTTCTTCGTAGACTGCGGGAAGTTCTTCGGGGTTGTAGGGACGAATTTCGTCAAATTCTGCTCTATTTGCCATTGCTATGAAATTTGGACGTTATTAGTTGAGTTTTTGCAATATTAGAGAAAATTATTGGAATATGCAATTTTTAGAAGCTGTTTGAATTTTATTTTCATAAGATAGGCTGCACCTCGGAATAATATTCAAGTAAACTTGATATTCTTCTCTCGGCTTGCACTATCTTTCGGAATTATTTGAGAAATATTTTGAGTAGATTTTCTTTCGCATTTTGCAGGGAATAGCGGGCTATTTCCAAAAAATAAGAAAGAAAAGATGCCAAAATAGACTCAAATAAGCCGAAATGAACATCGCAAATATAGAATTATTTTCTAATAAAATTCAAACAGTTTCTTACTCGATAAGAGTACAAAAAACGACCATACTCATCGTAGTGGGTATGGTCGTCATTATATTACGGAAGGTATTACTCCTCGTCCTCTACAGGCGCAAACATATCTTTACCTACTCCGCAAAGAGGGCAATACCAATCTTCGGGTATATCTTCGAACGCTGTTCCGGCTGCAATGCCTGATTCGGGATCACCAATTTCGGGGTCGTACACCCACTGGCATACTGTGCAATAATATTTCTTCATAATTTGTTGATTTAAGATTATATAATTAAAACAATAACATTTCTATTCGACTAATGTTCGCCGGCGAGCAAGGCGAACAGCCTTTTCATCCCCTCCGATGCGCCACTTCTTATGACCTTTATGCTGGCAGGCAGATAGGGTTGGACATCGTTCGGGTCGATAAGGTATATCGGTATTCCTGCCGGTGCATAATTGAGCAGGCCTGCTGCCGGATAAACATTGAGAGAAGTGCCAATTATCACAAAGGCATCTGCATCCCGAAGTGCCAACACAGCATCCTCCATCATAGGGACTGCTTCACCGAACCATACTATATAAGGTCGCAACTGCGAGCCATCGTCGGCCTTATCGCCTATTTTTATTTCGAGATTCTCTTGGGTGAGTGTGCGCACATAGTTGAGGTTATTGGGGCTGTCGGTAGAGGTAGCCTTCATAAGTTCTCCATGCAGATGTATCACATTCGTAGAACCGGCACGTTCATGCAGGTCGTCGACATTCTGCGTAACAACAACCACTTCGTTATGCTTTTCCAATTCCGCTATAAGGCGGTGCCCTTCGTTGGGAGCGACAGTAAGAAGTTCCTGCCTGCGCTTGTTGTAAAATTCGAGCACAAGAGCCGGATTGCGTTCATAACCTTCGATGGATGCAACATCCTCTATTTTATATTCGTTCCACATTCCACCTGAACCACGGAACGTGCTGAGACCGCTCTCCACGCTCATGCCGGCGCCTGTGAGAAAAACAACCTTTTTCATTGTAGACAGTTTAGAAATTTCTGAGAAGCTGTTTGAATTTTATTTTGGAATTATTTGAGAGGTATTTAACTTCGTTGAAGTTGCTATCACTCGCTGTACAATATGTGAACAAGTTCACATTGCGCTCGTTTAACCGCAACTTTTGAGTAGATTTTCTTTCGCATT
>SUXT01000154.1 GCA_015060835.1 Bacteroidales bacterium | reverse complement strand
ATCGACGCCAAACCGAACGCCATACAAGCTTGCTTGATATGGCTGAGGTGCGAAGGAGAAAAACTCTGTTAAATAAGCCGAAATAAACAGCGCAAATATAGAATTATTTTCTAATAAAATTCAAACAACTTCTTATATCAATCTCTTTTTTAAGGTGGTTTCTATAAATTACTTAACATGGTTGAAGTTGCTTTCACTCGCCTTCTCAAATATCAAAAATCTACTAAAAATAAAACTCAAAATCGACTCGACCTAATTTATAGAACCTCCCTTAAATTACTAATTTGTAGAATTTCCCTTAATAATTTTTCCGTCTTTGTCTACTCCTATTCTGATTGAGCGGCTCTTCTTTTTTATTTCCTTTTCCCACTCTTTCGTGGTGCTGTTGCCCTGTTCAGTGATGTTTATGTTTATGTCGATGCCTAACTCGTTGATGATAATCTTTGCACCATCTTCAGTCTGTGCAGTACATGAACAGGAGAGATTGCTGTATAGTTTTGTCTCTTCTGTGTTATCGGGGTATGTGCCGTTAGGTATGAAGTGTATTTCAAGTTCGTTTATTGCGGGTAATGAATTGTGGTATTTGTAGATGGTGTATGTGTTATAGGTGGAAACTGTGTTCGGCTCATTGTTTGTTTTCCAATATTCAATTGGTAATTCTGTTGTGTCTTTTGCTCCGGCGTTGTCAGTGTATATGGCTACGGGGTTGGAGTATAACAATAAATCCTGTGATGCAGTTAGCTTGAATTCGAAACTTGCGTAGCTTTCATATTTTGGTTCGTTGTCATGGGTGGGGTCGCAAGCTGTAAGGTTTAGGCATAAAAGGGCGATGATGTAATAAAATATGTGTTTCATGTTGTTTGTGTTTTTGGATGTGTTTGTAAATTTTGTTTTGTGATGCTCATGTTCCCCAATTCTCTCTGTCGAGGTTTCGGTAGCCAATGGCTTCGGCTATGTGGTGCGACTGTATGTTTTCGCTCTTGTCGAGGTCGGCAATGGTGCGTGCCACCTTTACAATGCGGTCGTAGGCACGTGCCGACAGATTGAAGCGGTTCATGGCAGTGCGCAACAGTGAGCGGCAAGCATCGTCGATTGCAGCGTATTTACTCGACAGTTTGGGTGTCATCTGTGCATTGCAATATATTCCCTCCTCGTCCTTGAAACGCTCCTCCTGTATCTTGCGTGCGGCAATCACTCTCTCGCGTATGGTTGCGCTGGGTTCGCCTTCGCGTGCGTCGGATATTTTTTCGAACGGTACGGGTACTATTTCTATCTGCAGGTCTATGCGGTCGAGCAGGGGACCGCTTATCTTGTTAAGATAGCGTTGTACTTGTCCGGGGTTGCAGACGCAGGCTTTTGTAGGGTGGTTGTAGTATCCGCAGGGGCAGGGGTTCATTGATGCCACGAACATTACTCCGGCGGGATATTCTACCTTGTAGTTGGCTCGCGCGATACATATTTTGCGGTCTTCAAGAGGTTGGCGCATCACTTCGAGTACGTCGCGCGAAAATTCGGGCAGTTCGTCGAGGAATAGCACTCCGTTGTGTGCGAGTGATATTTCTCCGGGACGGGGATTGCTGCCGCCGCCGCACAGTGCAACTGAGGATATTGTGTGGTGGGGGCTGCGGAAGGGACGCTGTGTAATCAGTGCCGTCCCGCCTGCGAGAGCTCCACTGACCGAGTGTATCTTTGTGGTTTCAAGGCTCTCTTGCAGTGTGAGTGGGGGCAGTATGGATGGCAGGCGTTTGGCCATCATTGATTTTCCGCTGCCGGGAGGGCCTATCATTATAAGGTTGTGGCCGCCTGCTGCGGCTACTTCGAATGCGCGTTTAACACTCTCTTGCCCGCGCACTTCGGAAAAGTCGAATTCGAAATTGCTCTGTCGCGAGTAGAACTCCTTGTCTACATCCATTGTGTATGGGGTGAGTGTCTCTTCGCCGTTGAGGAAGCGTATCACCTGCATCAGATTGTCGACGGCATATACTTTCAGGTTGTTTACCACTGCTGCTTCGGGGGCGTTGCCTGCGGGAAGTATCACTCCTTCGTAACCGAGCTCTGCGGCTTTCAGTGCAATGGGTAGCGCTCCTTTTATGGGTACAAGGCCACCGTCGAGTCCAAGCTCGCCCATGATCATGTATTTACCAAGATGTTCGGCCGAGACCATGTTGTCGGCCGCCATAATTCCTATGGCGATGGGCAGGTCGTATGCAGAGCCCTCCTTGCGTATGTCGGCGGGCGCCATGTTCACAACTATCTGCTTGCTTGGCAGTTTTAGTCCGTTGAATTCGAGTGCAGAGCGTATGCGTTCGTGGCTCTCCTTTACTGCGTTGTCGGGCAGACCGACGAGAAAGAAGCGTATGCCGCGCAGGGCATTTACCTCTATCGTTACCTGTATGGCGTTGATGCCTTGCAGTGCTGCTGCATATACCTTTACTAACATGGGGTAGGGCTATTTGCGTTTTTTTCTCTTTTTCTCCTCTTCCTTTTTCTTGATTTTCTCTTTGTTGTCTTTTACAAGGGAGTCCATCGTGTGCTCTATTTTGGAAGGGGGGATATTGTAGTGTATGTTCAGCAGTTGCGGATTGACTATCACTGTGTAGGGTATGCGGCTTATGTCGTAGCGCTTGACAAGAGGATTGTTCCACATTTTTCCATCGCATATATTGTCGCCGGGGATGGAATCCTTGCGTACGGCGGCGCTCCATGCGGCTGTGTCGCAGTCAAGAGAAATATTGAGGAAGGTTACCTCTTCTTTCTTGTAAAGTGTGTCGATGGCTGTGATGTTCTTCAGATGTTCGAGCGAAAGGCTGTCCCATGATGCCCAGAAACTGAGCACAAGGAATTTCTCCTTGTAGGTGGCATTTGTGATTTTTGTTCCGTCGAGCGAGGTGAAGTTGAATGCGGGCATGGAGGTGTAGAGCACATTTGTCTTTATGCGGTTCTCTTCGCTATGCTCCTTGTAGTCGATTACATAATCATTATCCATCAGTTTGCCACCAAACTTGTTCAGTATTGTGTGAATGTCTCTTTTCGATGGTTTATATGTCTCTACAAGATAGTTTCTCCAGAGCATTATGCTTGCTTCACTCAGAGGATTTTTTTCGACAAAGCTCTCGATTTCGGCGAGATGTTTATAGGGAGAGAGTCCGTTGAGACGGGCAGCCATGCTGTCGTATATCTGCTGCATCCTTACGTTGCTCTCCACGCGATAGTTCCCGAGGCTGTCGCGCTCTACCGATGCCGAGGCGTCGGGCTCCACATATAGCAGTATGTTTTTTCCTGTTGGCAACAGCAGGTTGGTGGGGAAGAGTGTGTCGGTGGCTATCGTGTGTTCAAAACGGCCATCCTTGTCGG
>SUXT01000043.1 GCA_015060835.1 Bacteroidales bacterium | reverse complement strand
GCATGCGATGAGAAGAGAACTCCTCCGTCTTCAAAAAACTTCGTTTTTCGAAGCCACCTCCTCTTCAAGAGGAGGAATATATTATAAATGCTTTTTGAAAATAGTAACAAAGTTCGGAGGGGTTTCTTAGCCTATCGCATTGCAATAAACCATGCTACGCGAGGAAAACCCCTCCGTCTTCAATCGCTAATCGTGCTTGAATCCACCTCCCCTTTAAGGGCAGGAACTTTTTTTAGTAAGCTATTTTGTTGATATTTAGAAATATAGCAAATGCCGATTTAAAATAAATGTGTCCAAAGATTAGCTTATCCAAGAGGGAGAGTTGTTTATAGCTCAACAAATCAAAAACAGTTCCAGCTCTTAAAGCCCTAAAAGGGCGAAACTGTATAGCATAGTCCGTAAGGGCTATGTAAATGCATAACAAACACACAGCCCTGAAGGGGCGAAACTGCAATAACATCAGCTGTTCATAATTTCGCCCCTCTGGGGCTGAGGCTGTATGTTCCTGTATCCGTAGGCCTCACAGCCTACGCTATATAATGTTGCCCCTTCGGGGTATTCTGTTTACATTATTTGCCGTTTTTATCGAGTACATAGGTGGCCGTCAGGCCGGAGGAGTTTGAAACTTTTGCTTGTGTATTCGGTCAAACTCCCTCCCCCGTTCGGGTACTTCCAGCTCTTAAAGCCCTAAAAGGGCAAAACTGTATAGCATAGTCCGTAAGGGCTATGTAAGTGCATAACAAACACACAGCCCTGAAGGGGGCGAAACAGCAATAACAGCAGCTGTTCATAATTTCGCCCCTCCGGGGCTGAGGCTGTATGTTCCTGTATCCGTAGGCCTCACAGCCTACGCTATATAATGTTACCCCTTCGGGGTATTCTGTTTACATTATTTGCCGTTTTTATCGAGTACATAGGTGGCCGTCAGGCCGGAGGAGTTTGAAACTTTTGTTTGCGTGTTCTGTCAAACTCCCTCCCGTTCGGGTACTTCCTGCTCTTAAAGCCCTGAAAGGGCAAAACTGTATAGCATAGTCCGTAAGGGCTATGTAAATGCATAACAAACACACAGCCCTGAAGGGGCGAAACTGCAATAACAACAGCTGTTCATAATTTCGCCCCTCCGGGGCTGAGGCTGTATGTTCCTGTATCCGTAGGCCTCGCAGCCTACGCTATATAATGTTACCCCTTCGGGGTATTCTGTTTACATTATTTGCCGTTTTTATCAAGTACATAGGTGGCCGTCAGGCCGGAGGAGTTTGAAACTTTTGCTTGCGTATTCAGTCAAACACCCTCCCCATTTGGTACGCCCTGCTCTTAAAGCCCTAAAAGGGCGAAACTATATAGCATAGTCCGTAAGGGCTATGTTAATGCATAACAAACACACAGCCCTGAAGGGGCGAAACAGTAATTACAGCTGTTCATAATTTCGCCCCTCCGGGGCTGAGGCTGTATGTTCCTGTATCCGTAGGCCTCACAGCCTACGCTATATAATGTTACCCCTCCGGGGTATTCTGTTTCAAAATATTGTCTATGCAGCAAAGTTATTTGCTGTTTTCATAATATTAGACTGTTTAAAACTAAAATAGTTTAATTCAAACAGCTTATAACAACAATGCAATATAATATACCCCTAACAAAAAAAATAGGGGAAATTCCCTATTTTTGGGGGGGAATTTCCCTATTTATTTATGGTTGTAATATTGAGAAGTTGTTATCAGTTGAGCAAGAAGCGCATGACAGCGCCCATAAGTTCGGCTCTGATATTGTCGTCGAGGATTGTCTCAAAGGGGAAGCCGGTAGCAAGCACACGATAATTGTCGACATAAGCGACACCGGCACTCTCGCGGCTCTTGTCGTAGACAAATGCCACAAACGAATTTCCTACGGGAGCGAGAATATCGGGACGCGCCACTGCGTAGCAATGTTCGCTCACTCCTCTGTTGACAGCCACCGTAAGATTGGAACCGAAAATCTTGTCCTCGGAAATGTCGCTCATGCAACCGCCGAAATCGAATTTCAGCACATTGTTGATAAATGCCCTGTCGTTGTCGGAACCGCACATGTCGCTCGCCATATATGCTCCGCTGACAAAAATGCGTCCGCCTGCCTCGCAATACTCGGCAATCTTGCGCTGCAACTCTTCGGGGAAGCTCTTGTATGGGCGGTTATACCCAAGCGTACTTCCCTTGCTGCCCTGCTTTTCGGCACCGATGATGAAGTCGGCTGCATCGTAAGCCGCAAGATTCACATCGCCACACATTACCGCCTCGCTCGAACAGGAGACATATGAGTATCCGTTGGCCAAAAGAGCCTTGCCATGCAGATGGGGATAATCGAATGTATTGCCCGCAACCAGCATGCCCTCAAGTTCGGCACCACTGATGCCGAGACCATCCTCGAAACCTATGTTCACACGCTCAAAATCCAACTGCCTGCCGCAATACTCAGGTGTACGCATATAAGGCACGCCCGCGTCAGCGTCAATATCAAATCCTGCCTGCGAAGCATTGTTCACTACTGCGGGAGCGCTGAGACGATGGAAGCCGTTGACAATCATCACCCTACCCTTTCCTACGCTTGACACAGCAGCCGAAAGTTCTTCGGAGGGGAAACTCGCACCACCCTCGTTGAGCGCAGCGACCTTGAAGCCATACTGCACATCGGGCAGCAGAGTAACAACCACGCTGTTGCCATCGACTATGCGGCCATTGTCGTAGGCATTGTCGTTAATCCTTGTGTAGAGCAGGAACTTTTCGGCTTTTGCCGTAGGCTCAGAAGCATCCTCCACCGGACGCCACGACAATCGCACAGCATTCTCTCCCTCATCGAAATTTATCGAAAAGTCTTTCACGGGTAAAGGCTGTACCACATAATCACATCCGTGCACGTAGCTGATGTGCTTCAACAGCGCCTTGTAGACGGCACGCGCCATGATAAACTTGAAATTGGGGTCGTGGCCATAGACCATATCCATGAAATTCTGATGGGAGAGGGATTCGAATATCATCGAAGGCACATAGGGGATGCGCGACTCGCTGTAATTCTTGTCGAGAATGCCGCGGCACGACCATCTGAAGCCGTAGGCCTCGCTGATGTCCCTCTGCACCATATTGAGCAGATGGCTGATAAAGTCGCGCGAAACATACCTTGATATTCCCACAGGCAGAATGCCCTTTTCGTGTGCTGTGGTTACCACACCCAACGAGCCGATAACCTCGTCCTCGCGCGAAACGCCCGCGTCGGAATGGAAACCTAAGGTCATCTCTATAGGCACACGCAGACCTGCCGAGTCGGGGCAGAAGACCGAGCCGCCGATAAGATGATTCACCGCACGCGAACGGCTGTTGATGTCGTCGTTATAATCTTTTTCGCCCTCGCTGGGAGTATATACTTCGTATGGGAACCCGCTGTACTGCAATGCGTAACGTGCGCCTTCGAGATAACGGGGGAGGCCGCTGAGTTTGAGGCTGTCGCCGCGTGCCACATTGCCCATTCCTCCACCGAAGCGGACGGCATCGGCGGTAACTACGCCCTCGTGGGCACTCTCATTGGAGAGGACAACCGATTGATTCTCATGCACTCCCTTCCTGAAATTGAATGTACCGAGATACACCCATGTGCCGCCACCCATCTGCTGGTTCACTGTGAAGTTCGTTACCCCTCCGGTGTGTACCACCGAGTAGCGGGCATCGGGCACACTGCCCTCTACTGTGCTGTATGATACATATACCCCATACTCCCCATCTTCGGGAATATCGGGTATCCACTTTGCGGCAGCAGTGGCACTCTTGCCTTCGCGCACGCATTTGTTTATGCGCACAGTACCATCAAGGAAGGGATTTTCGCCATCGACATAGAATGTGTCGCGTGGAGCAAATCCGGGAGCATCGAGGCTTCTCCATGAGTAGTTCTTTTCGGAGACCTCGGCATATTGCGATGTTCCCGACTGCGCATCATTGTCGACCACCACCGAATGTGGTTGCCAGCTTCTTTCGCGGGGAGTGTAGACTATTGCCCCTGCATTTTCGAGCATGGGCATAAGGAAAGGGACTACGATGGATTGCGTGAAGAGATCCTCTGTCGTGCAGAAGAGCGATGGACGCTGCCACTTCCAGCGGTCTCTGTCGGGAGCAAATATGCGGCCGTGGCTCTGCCACACTGCTATGTGTCTGCCATCGAGACCGGCTACAGGGGTGTAAGGGCGCGAAATGTTTTTCACCCACGGATGACCTGCATAGTCGCACTTTCCCCATAGGCGGGAGTCGTCGACCTGTTTCTTTTTTCTGTAGATATTGGGAACAAGATACTCTATGCGCTTGTGGTTGGCAATTACCTCTATCTTGTATTTTTTATACGCTCCGGGAAGGGCATCCCTGATGCCTGCATAAATGCTCTCAACAAGTTCGGGGGTGAATACCTGTGAGCCGAAGTTGCTGTTGGTGTAGATTGTAATCCTCTTCTTTCCGAAGACGATATTGCCGCGCTTGCGTTCGAGTCCGCAGTTCTTCAGGCGGAACCTTTCGGGGGTGTAATTCGAGAAATACTCCTTTATGGCACGCATAGCATCATTCTGCTTGCCTTGTGCAGCGCCGTTTGCTGCAAAAGACAAGCAGAACATAATAGTCAGAAGCCACTTTAACCTCATGGGGACCAATGACTTTAAGGGGATTTATCCTTTCTGTATATCGGCTACAATCTCCTTAGCCTCGTTGTTGAATGATGTGCAGAGGGCATTGAAATAGTCCTTGGCAGACATTCCGGGCTGTTTGTGGCTGATACGTGCGATATAGTCGTTGTTCATCACAAGTATTCTTGTGAAGATGGTGTTCCACTCTTCAATGTTTCTTTCCGAGTTGAGGGATACGAATATAGCCTGTGAGAGAAGTTCACTTGAAATGTAACCGATAACCTTCTTAAGATTTTTCTTGCTTGCCATTTTCTTATATATTTTAAAAGTTCATATTTTGCAAAGAGAGCCCCCACAAAGAGTGCAATAAATCTTCGCATGCAATTGCAAAGATAATGAATGAGTGCCAATGAAGCAAGAGCTCACTTGCAAAGTTTGCTATTACTATGTTACTAATTTATCAGTCCTCTCTTAATACAAAGGATAGTCGAGTCCTTTCACAATTGCCTTGGAAGGCCCGTCCCAATCGACGATTATCAGTTCATTGTCGCCCTCCTTCATCCAGCAGACAGGAACGTAGAGCGCACGCTGAGGCCCCTCTTTTCTGTAACGTCCCAACGAATGGCCGTTGAGCCACACTTCGCCCGCACCCCAATAGCCTGTGAAGAGGAAGAAATCCCCCTCAGTCGGTTTTTTTATTTTTGTGCGGTAGAATCCGGGAGTGGGTGCTTCGGGCAGTTTGCCGAACTTCATCGACGACACGAATTTATGCTCAGCGGGGAGAGGATACATTTTCCACTCCTTAGGTTGAACAACGGTGCCGTCAACAGCCTTCAGTTCAACGCTCTTTGTAATACCCTTGTAATCTTTGTAACCTTTAACATTACCTACGCGACCGGTAGCCTCCACTAAAATATCGAGTTTTGCGCCTTCACTTACTGCGGGAAGAACAATTTCAGCTGTCTCACTCTCGCGTCTGTCGGCTACTGCAATCTGCTTGCCGTCAATGTAGATGCGTGCATAGTCGTGTATGCCTTCAAGAGAGAGAGTCGCGCCCTCTTTCATTGTCTGCAAGGTTGTGGAGTACAATATTGCACCTGCACCTATGCCGCACTGCTCCATTGTCTTTACCTTGTCCGAGACTATGGCTTCGGGCAGATTTTCGAATAGCGGGGCAAACTCCTCAACTGCCACATCGTCGAAAGATGAGAAGGTTGCGGGGGCAAGAGGATCTACAGGCATCTTTCCGTCCTCCTGTGCATACACATGGAGAGACTTGCGGAATTTCATATAATCTTCGCCACACTCGCCTGCGTAGTTTATCAACGCATCGGTGTTGTGCGCTGTTGTGAACGGAAAGTATTTTCCGTCGACAATAGCTGCACCGGCTGTAGCGCCAAACGAGTTCCCTTCGAGAACACCGTCGATGCTTACCGAATTTTTGCGCTGCAAAAGTTCAAACATACGCATGAATACCTTGCTCCAGTTGCGGGCAGCACTCTCGCCGCCCCATACTGTTTTATAGTCGCCGCCCAATGATGAGCATACGAGCGGAGCATTGTAACGGAATTTTGTTACTCCGACAAAATTTTCATCGGCCTTCTCCTCGGAATTCATATCTATCGAGAAGAAATAATCGGGAAGCGCAGTCTGCATGAAACTGTTCTTTGTGGCAGCAGTAAATGTGAGCACTTCGCCAAATCCCCTCTTTTTTGCGCACTCGATGAGTGCTTCGAGATAAGGTTTGTCCTTTTTCTCAATTCCATGCGACTCCTCCACCTGCATAATGGCTATATTGCCACCGTTTGCGAGCAGTTGCGGAGAGAGCTCCTTGCCCAAAGCCTCGAAGAAGCGGTCGACACGCTGCATGAATGCAGGTTGCTTGCTGCGGAGTCTTATTCCATCGACATTGAGCAACCACCAGGGCATACCGCCCATATCCCACTCGGCACCGACATACGGGCCTATGTGCAACCAGACGAGCAATCCCTTCTCCTGCGCAAGGCGACAGAATGCCTTTACATCCTTCATCCCCGAGAAATCGAATTTACCCTCCGTTGGTTCGTGCAACATCCAGGGGACCTTCACTGTGATGGTATTCAATCCCATTCGCGCCATATTCTCAAGACGGTCGTTCCAATACTCCTGCGGAACGCGCGCATAGTCGAAATCGGCGGATGCGACGGTGTACATTTCGCCGTCGAGGGTGATGACGGAGTTCTCTACCGTCATAGAACGTTTTTTGTTGCCGCAGGCAGAGAATGTCATTGCGGCAACAAAAAACAGTATCAGATAAAGTATTCTGTTTACTTTCACTTTCCTATCAACAAAGTTTCACAAAAAGCTCGATAGCCTGATATTCGGGCATACCTATCTTATCGAATACGCTTGCAGTGTTCTGCATTCTCTCCTCGGCACGCTCCCAGAACTCGCGTGAGTCTTCACCGGGGAAGGGAACAATATCCTTCTGTGAAAGGTGACGGAAGATTGCATGGCGCTTTCTTATCATCTCGGCAGGGCTCAAGGGTACTGCCATATCTGCCACTGCAAGATCCCACTCCTGCCATGCACCGCGATAGAGCCAGATGTGGCACTCCTTTGCCCAATCCTCGTCTTTGAGACGCTCGAATGCTCTCAAGACAGCCTCAACACAAATGCGGTGTGTGCCGTGGGGGTCGGTAAGGTCGCCGGCAGCATAAATCTGGTGGGGTTTCACCTGCTGCATCAGTTCGGCTACTATGTCAATATCCTTTTCGGTAAGTTCGCCCTTCTTTATGCCTCCTGTCTCGTAGAAGGGGAGGTTGAGGAAGTGGGCATTGGTCCTGTCGTCGAGACCGAGTGTACGGCAGGCGGCACGTGCCTCGGCACGTCTGATGGCACCCTTGATGTCGAGCAGACGGCGCGGTTCGGGCATTCCGGGAACTTTAGTGTCGATTATCTCCTTGATTTCGTTGTAGATGTCGCCGAATCCCATTTCGCGGGCTGTGTCGATGTTCTGCAACACGACATCGTCGTAGACAGCCACGTTGCCCGAGGTCTCGTATGCCACATGCACATCGTGTCCCTGCTGCACCAGACGGTTGAATGTTCCGCCCATAGAGATGACATCGTCGTCGGGGTGGGGAGAGAATATTATCACTCGCTTGGGGAAGGGTGACGAAGGAACGGGACGTGTGGAGTCATCGGCATTGGGCTTGCCACCGGGCCATCCTGAGATTATATGCTGTATGTCGTTGAACACACGAATGTTTATATTGTCGTATGTATCCACTCTTTCGAGAAGGTCGGTGAGCGAGTTCTTCACATAGTCCTGGTTGGTCAACTTGAGTATAGGCTTTTTCACTGTCTCGCAGAGCCAGAGCACAGCCTTACGGATGAGTTTGGGAGACCATTCTACGGGAGGAGCTATAAGCCACGGACTCTTTACGCGGGTAAGTTCCTGAGCAGCATTCTCGTCGATTACCACATGAATGTCGTCATGCTCTTGCAGGCAGGTTACGGGAATATTCTCATCCTCTACTCCTTCGATAAGATTGTAAGCAACTCTTGCCTTGTCCTCGCCCCAGATAATCAGAATAACCTTCTTCGACTTCATTATTGTGTCGAGTCCCATTGTGATTGCCATCTTGGGAACATCGTTAGGATTTGAGAAGAAGCTATCCTGTGTCTTGCGCGAGTTGTAGCTCAACTGCACACGACGGGTAGTTGATTTTGCGTATGCACCCGGCTCATTGAAGCCCACCTGACCAAGTTCGCCGACACCCATAATCATGAGGTCTATCTTTCCGCTTACCTTCTCTTCGAGCTCCTCGCAATAGTCATTCACCTTGTCCATAGGGATAGTTGTATCGGGGAAATGCACGTTTTCGGGAAGTATGTCGACATGATTGAGCAGTTCCTCGTGAATGCGGTAGTTGCGGCTGCGGGGAGATGCCGGGTCCATAGGATAGAACTCGTCGAGGCTGTAGACCTCTACATTCTTGAAGCTCACTCCACCGTTCTCGTAAATTCTCACAAGCTCTTTGTAGAGACCGAGAGGTGAACGACCTGTTGAGAGACCGAGTACAAACTTCGAATCGCCTTTGTGCTTCTTTATGGCTTCTACGACCAAAGAGGCGGCATATTTTGAACCTTCATCTTCCGTAGGAAGGATGCTTGTGGGGACTTTTTCGTATCTGCAGATGCTGTCTACTGAAACTGTTGCTGATAATTCGCCGATTTTCGGCAAAACAAATTTTCTTTCCATAATATAATCATTTATATTGTTTTATTCCTTTCGCGCGCCCAATGCATCACCTCCATCGGGGAGCGTTTTTTCTGTAAAAGCATTTTCATGTGGCGCATATACGGGTCGCTGTGCCTGAAGAAGAGTTTGTACCCCTCGCACAGCGTATTCATATATGGTTCGCCCCTCTGCGATGTTGCGAAGCGGTGCTTGGGACATTCGCCACGACAAAGAAAATTGTACGTACAGCGCTTGCACTCCATGGGCAATGCTTCGCGTTTGTCACGCCCGAAAGCCTGTTGTTCCTGCGAGGTATACATTTCAACAAGCGTCGAGGAGAGTATGTTTCCCAAACGGTATTCGGGATAGACAAAATGGTCGCACGAATATACATCGCCGTTGTACTCTACGACAGGGGCATCGCCGCAGGTCTCGCAGAAGGCACATAGCGACGGGGGTACTCCGCACCAGTTGGCAAGCGTTATATCGAACAGTTGCACAAAGCGGCTTCCCACATCGCACTTTATCCATTCGTCGAACACATCGCACATGAATTCCCCGAAGCCCCTTGCCGAAACCGACCAGGGTGCGGGGGTTGCACCTTCGACATCGGGTGAGACTATAAGCGGACGCCTGCCTTCGCGCAGCTGCACATATTCCACAACCGGCAGGAACTGTATGAAGTTGCTTATTCCGCGCAGGAATCGGTATATCTCTTTTCCGCGCCCCTCGCTTCTTGAGTTCACTGTAGCAAGTATGTTGTATTCCACCTTACGGTTGTGCATCTTCTCTACAGCCTGCATAACCTTGCCGAATGTGTGGGCACCGCCGCAGTCGCGGCGATAGGCATCGTGTACCTCTTCGGGGCCGTCGAGCGACACACCCACAAGAAAATTGTTCTCTCTGAAGAAGTCGCACCACTCATCGTTTACAAGTGTACCGTTTGTCTGCAAAGTATTCTCTATCTGCCGTCCTGCGGCGTAGCGTTGTTGAAGTTCCACAGCCTTGCGATAGAAGTCTATCCCCGCAAGCAGAGGCTCGCCACCATGCCAACAGAATGAGACTGTCGGCAGATTGACCGCTTCGAGATACTGACGCACATACTCTTCGAGCACATCATCGGTCATGCGGTTTTGCGGAGCACTGTATATTTCGGCTTTGTCGCGGTAGTAGCAATACGAGCAGTCGAGGTTGCAGGTGGCACCTACAGGCTTCACCATTGTGGTGAATGCCGGCGGACGCTTCATCTTGGCTACATCCGACAGATGTATATTGTTTCTGCTGTTGCTCTTCATACCTCTACTCTGCCACAATTGGAATTACTGTGCTATATACTCCTCTTCGCCGTACTCTTTCTGCAATTCAACGAGACGCTTTTTCAGTTCCGCGGTTATTGCCTCTGTACCCTCCTTGCCGTAGATATTGTTCATCTCAGAGGGATCCTTTTCAAGATCGTAAAGTTCCCACGCATCAATATCGTCGTAGAAGTGTATGAGTTTGTAACGGTCGGTACGGACACCGTAGTGCTTCTTGACCATATGCTCGGCGGGGTATTCGAAGAAGTGGTAGTAGATGGCATCGCGTCCTTCGATGCTCTTTTCGCCTTTGAGCAGGGGCAGCAACGACACGCCCTGAATATCTTGGGGTATGTCCACTCCTGCAACATCAAGGAATGTGGCTGCATAGTCGATGTTCTGCACAAGTTCGGTTGCCTCGCCTTTTGCACCGCCGGGCAAACGCATGAGCAACGGTGTTCTGAAAGACTCTTCGTACATGAAGCGTTTGTCGAACCATCCATGCTCGCCCATGTAGAATCCCTGATCGGAGGTGTAAACCACAAGGGTGTTATCTTCGAGTCCGCTCTCCTTCAGGTAGTCGAGCACCTTGCCCACGTTGCGGTCAATGGATGTGATTACCCTGAGATAGTCGCGCATATACTGGCGGAACTTCCATTCGTCGAGTGCCTTGCCGCTGAGCCCCTGCTTCTTGAAATCGGCTATCACAGCATCATAGTGGGCATCCCACGCAGCCTTCTGCGCTGCATCCATATTGCTGTATATGCGGCGCCCCATCTTTTCGAGATTCTCATTGGAATGTATTTCATTTTCCTTATCGGCAAGTTTCAGGTCGTAGACCAGGTCCATATCCTTTACGATGGACATCTCCTGCGCAGCTGCCGCCAAACGGCCTTCGTAGTTGTCGTAGAAATTGTCGGGGAGGGCAAACTCCTTGTCGGCAAAAAGTTTGAAGTCGCAAGTGTCGGGCATCCATGTCCTATGAGGAGCCTTATGGTGGAGCAGCAGACAGAAAGGTTTATCCTTGTCGCGCCCCTCTTCCAGCCACTGCAATGCAAGGTCGGTGGTGACGTTTGTGGCATATCCCTTGCGTTGCACTGTGTCGCCGTTGTTTATGAAGGTAGGATTGTAGTAGTCGCCCTGCCCTATCAGTATATCCCAATGGTCGAACCCGGTAGGCTCTGTTACAAGATGCCATTTACCGATGACCGCTGTCTCATAACCGCTCTTTTGCAGAAGCTTTGGGAATGTCTGCTGCGAACCGTCGAAACTGCGGGTATTGTCGGTGAAGCCATTCGTGTGGCTATGCTTGCCTGTGAGCATACAGGCACGGCTGGGACCGCTGAGCGAGTTTGCCACAAAACTGTTTGCAAACTTCACTCCGTCGGCTGCAATGCGGTCGATGTTGGGAGTGCTTATATAGCGGGTGTCGTATGCACTTATTGTCTGATAGGAGTGGTCGTCGCACATGATGAAGAGGATGTTCATTCTCTTCTCCTCTACCTTTTCCTTGCAACTTACTATAGGTAATGCTGCCGCTCCTATGAGGGTATAGGATGCTATTTTTGCTAAATTTAAGGTTTTCATCTTATTTTATTATTACATTGGTTTCAAATAGATACGCTGTCCGTTGACAATTATCATTCCTCTCGGAGCAAGGGGGTAGATGTTCTCTCCCAATCCTACACCTATTTCTCCTGCCACGGTGCCGTCTACACGATATATCTTAAGTGTCGTCTCTACGGTAGATTCGATTACCAGCGCTCCACCCTTAACTGAGACTACCATGCCGTTGTGCTCTTCGCGCTTGTCATTCCATTCGAGCCATTTTTCCTCTTCTATGCCCAACGGCACGTCAAACACAGTAAGGTTGCTGTATATATAATCGACGCGGTTCTTAAGCCATGTCTTGAATGTTTCGAAATATGTTGCGTATGAGTAGTTTGATAGTCCGTTCTGCATACTGTGCTCATACGACGGTTGGGCGTATGCATAGTAGTCGTCCATCCAGTTGAGAAGCTCTTCGAGACCGTTGTTCTCAACAAAGTTCTTCCACAAGAAGTAGTACTGACGCAGAATATCCTCGTGACTCATCATGGCACTGAAGAATGTGTTTCCTGTTCCGTTCATCACTCCGATTGTCTTGTATGAGTAGGTAACGAAATATCGTCCGTTCTTCTCGTAACCGAATCCCCAGTCGAAGTCCCATCCCGGGCCGAAAATGAATCGGTCTGTACCGGTAGGTTTATAGAGGAATGTACTTTTGGGGTGATTGAGTTCGGTGTTACCGCAAAGGTCGTTCATGAACATGAACGTCGCAAAAGAGTCTATGCTGAGACGCGACGAAACATCCTTCTTGCGACGCAACAGGTCTTCAAACTCAGCCCAGTCGTTCTTTATTTGGGACAATGTTACAGGGCATCCCTCTTCTGAAAGGTCGGGGTTCTTCACATTCACCGGCAGTCCGTAGAATGTAGAGTGGAACTTGTATGTCTCATCGTAATATGAGTCGAGTTCGAGCATCACCGACCAGTCGTCCTCGTCCACACAGTTGTTGTGGATGCCTACATGCTCGGTCAGTGTGTAGCATCCATAGTAACTGCCGTTTACATATAGTTCAATGGGAATACTGTGGGGCTGATAGGGCGCTCCTACTATTCTGCCCGCCTTGAAGATGGCAGCATTCATCATCTCGGTAACATCCTGATAGTTAGACATAAGGTTCCAACGCTTACCCTTCTTCAGTCCGCAAAGTTTGGTCTTTTCGGCAAATTTTATTGTATAGGGCTTTTTCGGCCAGTGCCATGAACTGTTTCCACGGCCTTTAATCTGTATTGAATCCTCCACGGACTCATACATTCCGTTGCCGTTGAGCGTAAATTTCGCCTTCAACCAAATATCCTTGCTTGTGATTCGCTGACCACCGTCGATGTCTATGTCGATGCGGGGAACTGCTGCGGTGTCGGCACGGAAGTTGAGATTAACCTTGTAGTTGCGTCCGATGGGGCGTGTGAAATACTGGTAATAGTCCTGAGGTTTCTCGCCCGTCACGTTTACAGGTTCGTAGAGCTTGAGCTCGGCAAGACAGAGATAGTTCTTGTAATTACTCTTGGCGCACTCTATGCGTATGTACTTGTACTCTTCACCAGCATCCATCACCGGAGAGAGGAATGTAGCATTCTTGCCGGTATCGGGTATACCGTCCTCCACTCCGAACGAACCGACAAGTTTCCATTTGCGGCTGTCGTTGCTTGTATAGATATTGAATGCCAAAGGCTGACGGGTATCCGTGTCGTGACGTGTCATGTAGAAGAAGGCAAATTTCCTCAGGCTTTCATCGAGCTCAACCTCTATCTGGCAACATGAGTCGAGGGGCAAAACTTCGTATGTACCCCTGTCGGCTGAGCTTGTGCAGTGATAGAATGTCCCGGGATCGTTGTCGATTGCGCGCTCCAAAGAGTTGCTTGTTATCGTGGGAGCATTGGTGTAGAGCATATCAATTCTCAAAGGTATCTCCTTGAGAGAATCCCTGTCGTCGACAGCCTTCACATAGACCCTGTCGATGATGCTTCCGGGAGTGCCGTCAGTTACTGTATATATGACCTCCTTGTCGAAACGGACACGCGATGTACGTGTCTGCTGCTTGACGGTATCCACGAACACCGATGCCTCGCGGTCGGTCTCGAACGACGGACGAAGATCCTTTCCGAGCATATTGCCCATGTCGCCGTAAATCCTGTCGCCGCTTATCACACAATAGACATCGTTGTCGAGGTCTCTGTTGTATTTGTTGTTTATCTTGAACGAGGTGAATTTGGGCGCCTCGTACATCACACGCGACACTGAATCGACATCGCGTTTACTGAAGCTGATGGCACTGTCGTTCAAAAGATAGAAATAATATCTGGCTGTAGTCTGCCTGAAATTCTTCACCAGAGAATCGGGAAAGGCCATGACTCCCTCGCCGTTGTTGCGGTAGACATAGTATACCGAGTCACTACTCACTGTCTGCGCCGCAGACTTTGTTATTCCAAACAGCATTGCCGCAAGGAACAGCACAGCAAAGATTGCTGTTGTTCCGGAAGCAATATTTCGCAAAGATTGAATATATCGTTTCATGGTTCAAGGTTTTACAAATTGACAAAGCCCTATGCACACCGCAAAACGCAGTAAATGCATTATAAACATTATTATTGCAAAAATAATAATTAAACCTTAAACAAAAAACATGATAGGCTTAATTTATGTTATATACGCACAAAAAAGAAAAAAAATCCATACCATGATGAACAAAACCGCCACTTCGATTGTTATATACAAAAAAGCAGGACGGTCGGTGAATCGTCCTGCTATTAGAGAATCTACATAATTCTGTTATTTCCAACCCAAAGCCGATGCGCCGAGAACAGCAGCATCTGCGCCTGAAAGGCTCGACTGAAGAATATCCACCTTGTTCTTCCAGAAAGATACCACCTTCTCATTCATACGTGTGCGGATGGGCGACAACAGAAGTTCACCGGCATTTGCAAGACCGCCGAAGAGGATAATCGCCTGAGGCACAGAGAATGCGATAAAGTCGCAGAATGCCTCGCCGAGGATTGCACCGGTAAACTCAAACAGTTCCTTGGCAAAAGCATCACCCTCGACAGCCGCATCGTAAATCATCTTAGATGTAAGTTCTTCGGGAGCAATATTGCGGAGTACGGTAGCATCGTCGCGTGTTTCGAGCCACATTTTTGCTGTTCTCACAAAACCTGTTGCCGAAGCATATGTTTCGAGACAATCGATACGGCCACAACCACACTGACGACCCTCGCGAGCATATGCCGTAACATGTCCAAGTTCTCCGGCAAGACCATCGTGTCCGTAGATAAGGTTGCCACCCGAAACAATACCACTGCCCACGCCCGTACCAAGAGTAATGACAATAAAGTCGCGCATACCTTTGGCTGCGCCGTACTTCATTTCGCCGATAGCAGCCGCATTGGCATCATTGGTAACCTTTGCAGGGAGTCCGCTCTTCTCGGTGAGCACGCGACCCAATGGCACACGACCCTTCCAGGGAAGATTTGCAGCATTCTTGATATCACCGCTATAATAGTTGCCCATAGGAGCACCCACACCGATACCTTCGATATCTGCCATTGCCACTGAATTTTCAGCCGCAAGTTTATTGATTACAGCAACAACCGCATCGGCATAGTCATTGAGCTCTGCATATTTCTGGGTTTTCACCGAATCGTCCTTGGCAAGGATATTGCCGTCAACGTCAACAAGACCGATAACGGTGTTCGTACCACCGAGGTCTATTCCAATTACATAATTAGCCATATTTTGAAATTTTAAATTAGTCATTCGTCAAATGTAAGCAGAAATTCTCAATATAGCATCATATATCCATAAAATTCACCACGAAAATCATAAAATTTATACAAAAAATC
The DNA here is from genome assembly GCA_015060835.1 of Bacteroidales bacterium. Lineage (GTDB taxonomy): Bacteria > Bacteroidota > Bacteroidia > Bacteroidales > Bacteroidaceae > HGM04593. The sequence goes on along the minus strand of SUXT01000043.1, from coordinate 4,422 downwards.
AAAAATAGTTTCACACATGTAATAATTTTACTATATTTGCCTAAATAATGGGAATTTACATAAAAAACACATACGAACCTAACAACATTAATTAATAACCCAAAAGAATAAAACATGAAAAGAACAAAAACAATTTTAGGTGCATTGCTCTTTGCAGTGTCTCTGATGGTTACAGGTTGCGGTTGTCCTCAGGATAGCGCAAACCAAGAAAACAAGTTCAAAGCAAGTGTCGACTACAAGATTGTCGACGGCGTTATCGTTCTTGACGAGCCCCAGCGTGCTCCCGGTCAGAAGAGCATGCTCGAATTCCGTGCCAAACCCCTTGAGACTGTACGTGTAGGTTTCGTAGGTCTCGGTATGCGCGGTCCCGGTGCAGTTCAGCGCTTCACCAACATCGAAGGTGTAGCTATCAACGGTCTTTGCGACAAATATGCCGAAAGAGCAGAGCGTTGCCAGGGTTACCTCGAGAAAGCAGGTATGCCCAAAGCTAAAGTATACAGCGGCGACGAAGGTTACAAACAGCTTTGCGAGAGCAAGGACATCGACCTCGTTTACATCGCAACATCATGGCAGATGCACGTACCCGTAGCTCTCTACGCTATGGAGCAGGGCAAGCACGTAGCCATCGAGGTCCCCAGCGCAAACACAGTTGAGGAGTGCTGGCAGCTTGTTGATGCAGCCGAGCGCAACCAGGTACACTGTATGATTCTTGAGAACTGCTGCTACGACCACTATGAGCTTACAACACTCAACATGGCACAGCAGGGCGTATTCGGTGAGATCATCCACGCCGAGGGTGCTTACATCCACAACCTCGAGCCCTTCTGGAAGGCATACGCAGACAATTGGCGTCTTGAGTACAACCAGGCAAACAACGGCGACGTATATGCTACACATGGCATCGGTCCCAACTGCCAGGCTATGAACATCCACCGCGGCGACAAGCTCGACTACCTCGTAGCAATGTCAACAAAGTCAGTTAACGGTACAAAGCTCACAAAGGAGATCATGAAGGCCGACACATGTATGCATGGTGACCAGATCAACACTCTTATCCGCACAGCTAAGGGTTACACCATCGACATGCAGCACAACGTAATGACTCCCCGCCCCTACAGCCGTATGTACCAGTTGGTTGGAACAGAAGGTTTCGCAAACAAATACCCCATGCAGGGCTACACATTCAAGCTCGACCAGCTCAAGAGCATCGCAACAGAGGAGACAGGCACACCCAACATCGAGGCACTCGACCACCACAGCTTCGCTCCTGCAAACGTAGTTGCTGAGATGACAGAGAAGTACAAACACCCCGTACAGAAACAGCTTGTAAACGGCATGCCCTTGCAGCAGTATTCACTCTCAGTGGGCGGTCACGGAGGTATGGACTTCATCATGGACTACCGTCTTGTTTACTGCTTGCGCAACGGTCTTCCCCTCGACATGGACGTTTACGATACAGCAGAATGGAGCAGCATGGGCGAGCTCACAAGAATCTCTATCGAGAACGGCAGCAAACCTGTTAAGGTGCCCGACTTCACACGCGGCGACTGGAACAAGGTTAAAGAGTTGAAATTCTACTTTGCAGACTAACAACAAACCAAGTGTACGACTCTTTCGATAAAGAGTCGTACACATTATATATTATATACTATGGCAGAAACAAACATGTTGGCTATCGCCGAGAAATTCGCCCTCGATGGAACAATTGCCGAAATCAAGGCATTGGGCGACGGTTTCATAAACGACACATTCATTGTAAAGACTGAGGGCAACACCCCCAACTACATCCTTCAGCGCAAGAACCATCAGATATTCCCCGATGTTCCTGCAATGATGGACAACATACAGCGTGTAACATCGCACATCAAGGCCAAAGTGGCAGCAGCCGGCGGCGACCCCATGCGCGAAGTGCTCACAGTTGTACCCGCCAAAGATGGCAAACTTTACTATCAGGATGGCGAGAACTATTGGGCAGTATGCACATTCATCGAAGGTTCAATAACCCACAACGTAGCCGACACACCCCGCCTCGCATTCATGGGAGGTAAAGGTATCGGTAAATTCCAGGCACAGCTCGCCGACTTCACCGAACCCCTTGCCGAGGTAATCAAAGGCTTCCACAACATCCGTTGGCGTTTCCAGCAGTGGGACGAGGCTCTCGCTGCCGACAAGGCCGGCCGCAAGGCTGAGCTCGCAACAGAAATCGAGTGGATAGAGTCACGCCGCGAAAAGATGCTCGACTTCTGGGCAATGGTAGAGGACGGTCGTCTTCCCATGCGTGTTACACACAACGACACAAAGTTGAGCAACATCCTCTTCGACCAGAACGACGAAGTTCTCTGCGTAATCGACCTCGACACAGTAATGAGCAGCACATCGCTCAACGACTTCGGCGATGCCATACGTTCATATACCAACACCGGTGCAGAGGACGACGAAGACCTCAGCCGCGTATCAATGAACATCGACACATTCAAGCACTACACAGCAGGTTATCTGTCGGAGCGTTGCGCATCGATGACAGAGACCGAAAAAGAGTGGTTGGCATTCTCGGCGCTCTACATTACATACGAGCAGGTGCTCCGCTTCCTCATGGACTACATCGACGGCGACACATACTACAAGACACGTTACCCCAAACACAACCTTGTACGTACAGCCGCTCAGTACAAGTTGCTTACAAGCATGGAGGAGCAATACCCCGAAATGCAGAAGATCGTAAAAGAACTTGTAGAGCAGAATTAATCTCCCCCGCAAGTTTATATATTATATAAGGTGACAGACTCCCATCCTTCTCAAAGGTTGGGAGTCTGTTTTTTTTTGCGCATAATATGTGGGACGCTGTCCCACATATTGACCTTAAGCAAATGATGGCAACATTCTTAGAAGCTGTTTGAATTTTATACCCGATAGGGTGTAAAGCATATCTTGAAACAATAAAATTATACCCGATAAGGTGTAAAACAAAAAACTTTCATTATATTTGCGGTAAACTGCGAATATAATTTGCGCTCGCAGTAAAATACATTAAAGTAAACTTTATGCATTTCGCTCGTTGTTGCTATATTTAATCACTGAAATTGAATATAGGCGGTACCTCGGGAGAGAAAATAAACAGTTTTATTTTGCTCTCCTCTCGGCTTGCACTATATTTGCACCCGATAGGGTATAATTTATTGCATATATGGAACAGACAACACTTTCAAAATATGTAAAGGCAATGCGTAAGCAATACAACCTTACGCAGGTGGAACTTTCCGAGAAGTCGGGGGTGGGTTTGCGTCTTGTTCGTGAATTGGAGCAGGGCAAGCAGACTTTACGCCTTGATAAGGTAAATCAGATATTGAATCTTTTTGGTAGTGAAGTGGGCGTTGTCCCAATGACTAAAACCGATGAGCGATGAAACAGGCTGTTGTATTTTTGCGAGGCATAAAAGCCGGTGTCTTGACAGAAGATGAGAACGGCTACACATTTGAGTATGACGCTGATTATTTAGCATCTGCCAACGCTGAGGCTGTGAGCCTTACTTTGCCGTTGAGCGATAAGCCTTATCGAGACAAGGTGCTATTCCCATTTTTCGATGGATTGATTCCCGAAGGTTGGCTTTTGGATATTGCCGAGAATAATTGGAAGATTGATGTTCGTGACCGTATGTCGTTGCTCGTTGCGTGCTGCAAGGACTGCATAGGTGCAGTTGGCGTTGAACCCATAATCAATGAGGAGTAGTATGGCAAAGTGTCTATATTGTTACAAGGAGTTGAACGAGGGTGAAAAGGATTTTCACAAGGCTTGTTCAAAGAAGATGTTCGGCACGCCGAGTGTTCCCGAATTGCCATATACACGCGAGAACCTGACCGACCTTGCCAAGCAGGTAATCCGCAGCCAAACGACATTGACGGGTGTTCAGGCGAAGTTATCGTTGGATATAAACAAGGGTGGCAGAAACGAGACCGATCGTTTCACCATTGTTGGGTTGTGGGGACGATATATATTGAAACCTCAGATCGACCGCTTTGCACATCTGCCCGAGTTGGAGGATTTGACAATGCACCTTGCAGAGTTGGTAAAGATGCAAGTTGTACCTCATAGCCTTATCCGTTTTGCCGATGGGGAGTTGTGCTATATAACCCGCCGCATCGACCGTACAGCCAACGGCGATAAACTCCCGATGGAGGATATGTGCCAGCTTACGGAACGACTGACCGAGCATAAGTACAAAGGCTCGTATGAGCAGATTGCAAAGGCGATACAGCGATTTTCGGCTGTTCCCAAGTTGGATATGGTAAACTATTGGGAGCAGGTTGTTTTCTCGTGGATAACGGGCAATGCCGATATTCACCTGAAAAACTTTTCGCTATATAGCAAGGAGCAGGGGAAATATGTTCTTACGCCTGCATACGATATGCTCTCCACCGTATTGGT
>SUXT01000153.1 GCA_015060835.1 Bacteroidales bacterium | reverse complement strand
CCCTTTAAGGGCAGGAACTTTTTCAGTAAGCTATTTTGCTGATATTTATAAATATAGCAAATATCTATTTAAAATAGATGTGTACAAAGATTAGCTTCAATAGGAGTAGTTTTTAGCTACTGATTTACAAATAAACGCTTCATCTCAAAGGGGAAATTGCAATCTAATTTTCCCCTATCATTTCGAGGAATTCATCCTCGCTCTTTAGAGGAACATTCAGTTTCTGAGCTTTCTCCAATTTCGATGGGCCCATATTTGCTCCGGCAAGGATAAAGGAGGTCGACTTGCTCACACTGCCTACATTCTTGCCACCGTGCATCTCAATCATATTCTTATACTCGTCGCGCGAATGTTTTTCGAACACTCCGCTAATGACAATCGAAAGACCTTTCAGTGTCTCGCTTCTGGCCTCGGTGCTCTCCTCGTCGACTGCGAATTTCAAACCCGCCTCTTGTAATGCACGCACAAGTTCGCGGTTGCCCTCTGAGGAGAAGAAGTCGACTACGCTGCCGGCAATCCTCTCGCCTATTTCATTTGCAGCCGTAAGTGTTACAACATCTGCTGCCATTATATTCTCTATCGTCCGGAATGTGCGTGCCAGACGCTTGGCAACCGTCGCACCGACAAATCTTATGCCCAATGCAAACAGCACACGCTCAAAGGGCACATTCAACGATTCGCGTACAGCCGCTACAATATTTTCGGCCGACTTTGCACCCATTCGCGGCAACAGGTAGAGGTCGCAGACCTCAAGGCGGTAGAGGTCGGCAATGCTCTTTATAAGTCCTGTGTTATAGAGAAGTTCCACTGTCTCAGGACCTATAGAGTCGATATTCATCGCTTCGCGCGATACGAAATGCTCAATCTTACCCTTTATCTGTGGCGGACATTCGGCCTCGTTGGGGCAATAGTGTGCAGCCTCGCCATCGTTACGCACAAGCTGCGCACCGCAAACAGGGCATTTTTTAGTAAACTGCACCTTTTCACCTATAAGGAAGCGGGCATCGGTGTCCACGCCTGTTATCTTGGGGATAATTTCGCCACCCTTTTCCACATAGACCATGTCTCCTATGTGCAGGTCGAGTTTTTCGATAATATCGGCATTGTGCAGCGATGCACGCTTGACAACCGTACCCGACAGTTGCACAGGATCGAGGTTGGCAACCGGTGTTACCACTCCTGTGCGCCCCACCTGATAGGTTACTTCGTTGAGACGCGTGAGTGCTCTTTCGGCCTGAAATTTATATGCTATGGCCCATCGCGGCGATTTTGAGGTGTAGCCCAAATTGAGTTGCTGACGCAACGAATTCACTTTGAGCACCACTCCGTCTGTGGCAAACGGCAGGCGCTTGCGCTCGGTGTCGAAATAGTCTATAAAGTCATAAATTTCCTGCAACGTGCGACAGATTCTTGTTGTGTCCGAGATTTTGAATCCATACTGCGATGCATATTGCAGATTTTCGTAATGCCCCTCGGCCGGCAGTTGCTCGCCCAACATATAATAAAGGTAAGCATCCAAACGGCGCTTGGCAACGATGGACGAATCCTGAAGTTTCAGTGTACCCGATGCTGCGTTGCGGGGATTGGCAAAGAGCTGTTCGCCGTTTTCGGCACGTTCGCGGTTAAGTTCCTCGAATACCTCCCACGGCATAAGCACCTCGCCACGTATCTCAAATTCGCGCGGCCACCCTTCGCCCGACAGCACAAGGGGTACGCTGCGTATGGTCTTTACGTTCGCTGTTACATCGTCGCCCTTCTCACCGTCGCCGCGCGTTACGGCACGCACCAACCTGCCATCCTCGTAGGTAAGGGAGATTGATGTTCCGTCGAATTTCAGTTCGCAGCATATTTCAAAATCCTCGTTGAGCGACTTCTGCACACGCTCATAGAATTCGGCAACCTCAGCCTTTGAATATGTGTTTCCGAGCGACAGCATAGGATACTTATGGGCAACCTGACGGAACTCCTTTGTAATGTCGCTGCCCACGCGATGCGTAGGCGAGGTCTCGTCGTCGTATTCGGGGAACTGCTCCTCAAGCTGCTGTAATTCGCGCATGAGGGCATCAAATTCAAAGTCGCTTATTTCGGGAGCGTTCTTTACATAATAGTTGTAATTGTGGCGGTGAAGCGCTTCGCGGAGTTCCTTTATATGCTGTTCGGTGTTCATCGTTGCTTACGGATTTTCGGGTGAGTATATATAGTTTCATCTGCGAAGATACAAATAGAATGGATAAGTTGCTGTCATTTTTAACTAACTTTTTTTGGAATTTATTGATAATTTGCTTTCCTTTGCAACGTTAATCATAAATCTATTACTAACCTATAAAATATCATTGCCTATCGAGAAACAATTACTCCAAACAAAATAGATCAAGAACAATGGGTAATTTTAAAGTGATGACCGACGATATGTTGGTTGCGCATTACTTGGATGGCAATAGCAAGGCGTTCGATGAATTGTTGAACCGCCACAAGGATAGGTTATATTCCTATATATTCTTTTTAGTACGTTCGCGCGAGGTTGCAGAAGACATTTTTCAGGAGACCTTCGTGAAGGCAATAGTCAATATGCAGCAGGGACGCTACACTGCAGATGACAACAAATTCTATGCTTGGCTCACACGCATAGCACACAATCTTGTAATAGACCTATTCCGTCAGGAGAGAAACGAGAATCAGATTTCCAATGACGAGGTCGACATTGACCTTTTCAACAATCAGGCATACTCAGAAGGGACAATCGAATCGCGCATTGTGAACACTCAGGTGTTGAAGGATGTACGCCGACTTGTTGACTATCTGCCCGATAATCAGAGAGAGGTTATCTATATGAGATTCTATCAGTCGCTGTCGTTCAAGGATATTGCCACTATCACAGGGGTGAGCATAAACACCGCTCTCGGCCGCGTGAGGTATGCTATCCTTAATATGCGCAGAATTGCCGAGGAGAAGAATATCTCCCTTACACTGGAGGCTGTATAAAAATATTTTCTTAAAAAATTTCCATAGAATAAAATATATCCGTAATTGTTGCGTTATAATAATAAACAGCTTCAAAAAAACGGATAGCCTATGGATATAATCTTTACTCCCGATTACGAAAGATGCGAGGCGGAGATTCGTTCCTGCCTGCGTAACGAACCACTCTTTTCACCCAAAGAAAAGACTTTGGACTTTATCAAGAATTTTGCGAGAAGCTTCCGTACAGACAAAGACAAAGGAGCAGAAGCAAATATCAAAAAATTTGTTTTGAATTAATTAGACTTTTAAAATTCTGTGGAGAGCGTAGATAGACGATTATCTACGCTGTCCCTTTTTTATTAAATGATTATGCGATATTATACCTAAAAAGTACAACCCCATCCTTCAATGGATAAAAAACTATTCTAAAAAGTTCCTGCCCTTAAAGGGGACATTGCGTAATAAGCAATG
>SUXT01000042.1 GCA_015060835.1 Bacteroidales bacterium | reverse complement strand
CATCTTAACTCATCTATATACGGTCTTTCAAGACCGCATTACAACCACGGAAGCCCGTTGCGTATTAAACAATCTACCAACGAATTGCATTATTTCCCAATTTCCTGCCTTTTTCTCGCGAGTTCTTGCTATCTTTGCGGTAATAATATGATATTAATTATAAACAAATAATACTATGAAACATTGTAAAAATTTATTTTTTGTTCTCACGCTCGCAGTTGCGGCCATGATGCCTCAACTGTCATCAGCGCAGGAGAAAAAGGCTGTGGCTCCCGATAACAGCAAGTACATACTTACACCTCCCGCTCCCAATACACCGCGTATCAATAGTGCGAAGGTGTTTGGTGTGCGCCCCAAGGCTGAATTCCGCTACACAATTGCAGCAACCGGTATCCGTCCCATGACATTCTCTGCTGAGGGTCTTCCTAAAGGGTTGAAGCTCGATGAGAATACCGGTATCATCACAGGTGTACTTAAAAAAGAGGGTACATACAATGTGAAGCTCCGTGCGAAGAATACTCTCGGCGAAGCAGAGCGCGACCTGCGCATCGTTGTAGGCGAGGATATTCTGCTCACTCCTCCTATGGGCTGGAACAGCTGGAACTGCTGGGGCAAGAGCGTAAGTCAGGAGAAGGTGCTCAGTTCGGCAAGAGCAATGGTTGACAAGGGTCTTGCGAACTACGGATACACATATATCAACATCGACGATGGTTGGCAGGGTATACGCGGTGGCAAGTACAATGCCATACAGCCTAACAAGAAGTTTGAGGATATCAAGGGTCTTGTGGATGAAATCCACGGAATGGGCCTTAAGGCCGGTATCTACTCTGCACCCTGGGTGTGCACATATCTCGGACACATCGGTACACAGTGCGACAATCCCGAAGGTAAATACGAGTGGATTGAAAAGGGTGTGTGCGACGAGAACTATAAACTCGAAGATCCCAATAAGAAATTGCACAGCGGTTACTTCCGCTATCATGGTGCCTACTCGTTTGCTGAGCAGGATGCCAAGCAGTGGGCCGAGTGGGGTATTGACTATCTGAAGTACGACTGGAACCCCAATGACTATTATTATACTAAGGAGATGGCTGATGCTCTGCGTGCTACAGGTCGCGACATCGCGCTCAGTATCTCAGGTTCCGATCCCTTTGCCATGGCACGTACATGGCGCAAACTTACACAGTGCTGGCGTACTACCGATGATATTTTCGACACATGGAGCAGTATCGTGCGCATAGGATTCGGTCCTCAGGATCGTTGGCCTGCATTCAGCGGCCCCGGCCATTGGGCTGATGCTGATATGCTTGTCGTAGGTATGGTAGGATGGGGCCCCAACCTCCACTATACACGTCTTACTCCCGACGAACAGTATACTCATATTTCACTCTGGGCGCTCTTCTCGTCTCCCTTCCTCATCGGTTGCGACATTGCACAGATGGATGACTTTACACTGAGCCTCCTCTGCAACTACGAGGTCAACGACATCTGTCAGGACCCGTTGGGTATGCGCGGCGTTCCCTACTTCCGTGGCGACGGTTATGTGGTATATGTGAAGATTCTTGAGAACGGCAACCTCGCTGTAGGTCTCTTCAATACATCTACCGAGCCTAAGAAGATTGGCTTTACTCCCCGTACACTCGGCTTGTGGAGCAAGAAGATTACTGTACGCGATGTATGGCGCCAGAAGGATGTTGCAGAGATCGGTCCTCGCGACCGTTACGAAGAGGAGGTCGCTCCTCACGGATGTTCTCTGTTGATTGTTTCTCCTCCCAATACTGAGGAAAAGATTGTTGACAAACCTTATGTGATAAAGAAATAAACGGACTTCCTGTCCGATAAAAAGCAGACTGTGAATTGAGCAGTCTGCTTTTTTGTGCGTTTATCTTGCGCTGTGTCGGGGTGATAATAAAAATTGCGGAGATGCTTCATTAAGCGCATCTCCGCAATTTTTATGTTTTTCTATACGGGATTATTCCTCTTTCTTTTTTCTGCCTCTTTTTGCAGGCTCTTTCTTGGCTGCAGGAGCATCCTTCTTCAGCGCTGCAAGCTCTTTATTGAGTGCTGCAATTTCTTCATTCTGGTTGGCAATCATCTTTAGCAATGAACTTAATTCCTCGCTGTCGATATCTTCGGGGAACTGTGCATTTACACGTGCGATGAAGTCTCCTACGATGTTCATGTAGTTGGTGAATGCGTCGAAGGGAGAATCGTATATGCCGCGTTCAATGTGCATACCAGTGTTCTTTGTCGTCATGAAGCGGAAGTTGTTGCTTGCCTGCAAGTAGTCCCAGTCCTGCTTGATGCGGCGGTCCTGACAGAGAAGCACGCGCTCGGCAACACTGTAGAGTTTGTCGAATGCTTCGCGCTGCAATATGTTACCCAAGAAACTGCTGATGTCTCTCTCCTCGTCTGTCCACGACATAGGGTAAGGTACATCCACTGCATCCACAGATTTCAACTTTGTTACAATCTCTGTGGGAGTAGAGAATGTGATGCCTTTCTCTTTTGCACAGATGGGCAGTGCTTTGATGAATTCAAGGATGTTCGATGAGAGGGGCTGTGCAACACCGAGTGCTGAAAGCTCCATGAATATGTTGATTACCTGCTCCTCTTGGGGCATGTCAGCAATCCAACCGATGTATTTGTCGGCGAAGAGGGGGTACTCGTTCCACTCGGAGTTGTTGAAGCGCAGGCTGATGTCGTCAGAAAGTTTGTAATCACGCAACAGCACTTTCAGGTTCTGATTGTATGCGCAGTGGTAGAGATAGTGTGCGCTCTTCCATCCGAGTACATGCTTTGCTCCTTCTGTGAGGATGCCTTTGAAACCCATGTCTGCAATTATTGCTCCAATCTCGTTTGAATAGATAAGGCTTGAGTTGCGGAATACTTTGGGGGCCTTGCCGAACATCTGTTTAACCTTGACGCGCATGCGCTCAACATCATCGCGGAAGCACTCCTCGTTTGCCAATGATGAGAGACCGTGTGAGTAGGGCTCGCAGAGGAATTCCACGCAGCCGGTCTCGTTGAGTTCGTGCAGAAGCTCTATTACTCTCGGTGCATATGTCTCCAACTGCTCCAAAGCAACACCTGATACGGAGAGGGCTACCTTGAAGGCACCGTTGTTGCTCTTTGCCATTTCAATCAATGTGCCAAGTGCGGGGATGTATGAACGCTCGGCAACATCGTTTATTGTGCGTTCGTTCTCGTAATCGTCGTAATAGTAGTGGTCGCGGCCGATGTCGAAGCAACGGTAGCGCTTGAGGTTGATGATATTGTGTATCTCAAAATAAAGACAGATTGTTTTCATATCCTTTTATTTTATTTGTTGTAATTTCTTATTAATTCGTCGTAGATGGCACGGTGTTTGAGGCCTACTTTTTCCCATGTTATTTCGTCAACCTCTTTCTTGCCCTCTTCCTGCAGATATTTGAAGAGTGCCGGGTTGGTGCATATCGAGTAGATGGCGTCGGCCATGGCGTTGATGTCCCAATAGTCTACCTTTATTACATTGGTGAGAATCTCACCGCATCCCGACTGCTTGGAGATTATCGATGGTGTGCCGCACTGCATGGCTTCGAGCGGCGCAATACCGAATGGCTCCGATACGGAGGGCATTACAAATACGTCGCTGTTCTTGTATGCTTCGTACACCTGCTTGCCGCGCTGGAATCCGGGGAAGTGGAATCTGTCGGCGATACCGCGTTCGGCCGCAAGGTTAACCATTGCCTCATACATATCGCCCGAACCGGCAAAGACGAAGCGAATGTTCTTTGTGCGCTTGAGCACAAGTGCTGCTGCTTCCACAAAGTATTCGGGGCCTTTCTGCATGGTGATGCGTCCGAGGAATGTAACAACCTTCTCCTTCGGGTGCTCTACGCGGGGTATTGCGTCGAGTTCGGGTGAGAGGGGATAAACGGCATTGTGCATCGCTACGCACTTGCGGGGATCCTGGTGGTAGTGGTTGATAACAGTCTGTCGTGTCAACTCCGATACGCACATGATGCAGTCTGCGTGGTCCATTCCGTTCTTCTCGATTGAGTATACGGTTGGGTTCACCTGTCCGCGCGAACGGTCGAAGTCTGTTGCGTGTACGTGTATACACAAGGGCTTTCCGCTGACCATCTTCGCGTGTACGCCTGCCGGATATGTGAGCCAGTCGTGTGCGTGGATTATGTCGAATTCGCGTGAACGGGCTATCACTCCTGCTATGATGGAGTAGTTGTTGATCTCTTCGTGCAGGTTCTGTGGGTATCCGCCGGCAAATTCCATGCAACCCAGGTCGTTTACGTGCATATACGAGAAGTCTGCGTATATGTGGTCGCGGAACGAGTAATATTCCTCAGGGCTTGTGTAGTTGGGCAGACGGTACTTCAGATAGTCGTAGTCGACGTCGCGCCAAACGATAGGCACTTGGTTCATGCCTATGATTTTGAGGAAATTCTCTTCTTCGCCTGTAGGCTTGGGCAGGCAGAATGTCGTTTCAACATCGCCTTGCAGGCTCAAGCCCTTTGTGATGCCGTATGAGGCAACGGCAAGACCGCCTAAGATTTTGGGAGGAAATTCCCATCCAAACATTAGTACTTTCATATAGGCTCCTCCTATTTAATAGTTATATTTGCTTAGTAAATAGAGTGTTCTCTGAATCTCTGCAACGTTCATGGCGAACGATACGGCGCCTCGGCCCTTGAAGGGCGGGTTGCCGTCGAATACTTCGGGAATTGAGCCGATGCAGTGTGATGTCATTTCGTCCTCGAAGCCGATTAAGTGGCGCTCGATGAATCCCAATGCGCTCATCTTGTATATCTTCAGGTAGGCCTCGAAATAGAATCCCGCCAACCACGGCCATGCTGTACCCTGATGGTAGGCGTAGTCGCGCTGTGTCTGCGGTCCCACATAGTTGGGGTTGTATCCGCCGCTCTTGGGACTGAGTGAACGCAATCCTTTGGGTGTGAGCAGCTCTCTTGAGCATATATCCACAACACCTTTCTTCTGGCGTGAGTTGAGTGGTGAGTAGTCGAATGCAGCTGTGAATATCATGTTGGGGCGTACGCTCCAGTCCATCATGCGGCCATCAACGTAGTCAAGCAGGTATCCGTGCTCGTTGAGGAATGTCTCTACGAATGAGGGTGCTGTGGTTTCAGCCAATTTCTTGAGCGATCCGGTGAATTCGTTTTCACCCAATATCTCTGCAACGAAGCAGAGGGCGTTGTACCACAGAGCGTTGATTTCAACAATATATCCTGTTCTGGGAATTACGGGGCGGCCGTTTACAGTAGAGTTCATCCAAGTTACTGCCTTGTCGTGTCCGTTGGTGTAGAGCAGGCCGTTGTCGTGCAGGGAGAGGTTGGGGTGCTTGCCCGAAAGGATGTATTCCATAATCTCTTTCAGCAGTGCGCCGTATTTCTCAATGCACTCTTCTTTTGATACCATCTTCGCATACTGCTGTATGCACCATACGGCCCACAAAAGGACATCGGGGTGCTCCATTTCGTATACTTTAAGGTCGTTTGGCTCGCCGTTTATGAAGCAACGTATAGCTTTGCAGGCGGTAGTCATCACCTCCTCGAATTTTGCTCTTTCGTCTATGGCGAGAGAGAGACCGGGCAGAGAGATGAACATATCGCGTGCACGGCACTTGAACCACGGATAGCCGGCGAGCATATATGCTTCGCCATTCTGACGGTTGGTAAACTGGTGGGCTGCGTTTATCAGGCAGTGCTTGAAGTTGTCGCGGGGTGTGCGCTCATCCATCTCCTCTTCGAAGAGCTTTTTCAGACCACGTGTCTTTACCTCTTTTGTGCCTGCTGCAAAGACAATGCTCTCGCCCTTCTTTATCTCCATTTCGAAGTATCCGGGAACGTAGAGGTCCTCGTTGAAATCGTATCCTCTCTCCTGTTCTTTGGGGTATTCCAATCCACGATACCAATCGGGTTGGAATTCAAACTTGTTCTTCTTGTTGAACTGCATATAGAGGTCGGGGTAACCGGCGTACATACATGTCTTGATACCGTTGTCCACCTCCTGGTAATCGCGGTTTACGTTCAGATTCTCGTGTGTGTACTGGCGTACGCTGCGGAATGCGAGGAAAGGACGGAATCGCAATGTGGTCGCCGAGTGTGCGTCCACCAATGTGTATCGTATGAGTATGCGGTTTTCGTAGTGCTCGAAAAGTGTCTCTTTCTTCAGAATAACGCCTCCTACCCTGTACCATGTGGTGGGCACTTTGTCGCACTCGTATTCTCTAATGTACTTGTGACCTCTGGGGGCGAAGTTGTCTCCCTGATATTTGTGAAGTCCCAAGTTGAACTCTGCACCATGTTGTATTACTGTTGCATCGAGCGAAGAGAGCAGTACGTGATTCTCGTCGTCAATCTCCGGAATGGGGATAACAAGCAGTCCGTGATACTTTCTTGTATTACAGTCTACTATGGTTGTACAATGGTAAGCTCCTGACCTGTTGGTTCTCAGAATCTCTTTAGGCAGCGACTCTTCAAGGTTGGTCATGAGCGTCTTTTCAAATCGCAAATAACTCATTTTTACAACTATTTTTTTGTTCGTTTAATTTCTCTTTGTACAGTATATCCAAGTATACGATTTTCAAAATTAAGAATTATAATAGAGATTAACAACTTAAATGCAACTTTTTTATGAAAAAAAGATAAATTTGTCTATAAAATCGTTAATCAGAGAATAAAGAGAAGCTTATCTTGTAGCCTATTCTGTGCATTTTGCCATTTTGTGAGCTTGTGAATAGCCCCATGTCTACATACGGTGTGGCAACACCGTAGCCGAGTTCCATGTATGGACATAGTTTCGAGAGGAAGAGTATGTTGTAGTATATGTACTCGTTCTTCAGAAATTTTATTCTTGGGAAGAGTTTTTGCAGGGAATGGTAGGCTGTTTCGTATGTGAAGTTTGCGCGCAGGTATTTGTTGGCTGCGTTGTACCATTCGGAGTCGAGCAGCTGGAAGACTCCGCCCAGCTCCTCGCTTCTTTCGAGCGGCAGGTTGTTGCTTTTCAGAAAGGCATAGTCTACGAAATAGACATCTTTCGTGTAGAAATATCCTCCTGTGCCGAAGCGCATGTATAGGTTGACGGTGGGACGGAGGGGTAATTTGTATTGCACATCAAGCTCGGAACGGGTGTATATGCTGTTCGAACCCAATATGCCGTTTACGCCCTGTTCCACATCCAATGATATTGTCGGGTGTTTCGAGCCTATGTTCACTTTTCGTCTGCCGTCCATGTAGTAGTACATTCCCGGCTGCCATGTCAAACGCAGATGCGGAGCAAACTGGCTGTAGCTTTTTTTAAGTTTTACACCATAGCTTTCGAGTGTCTTGTCAGAGCCATGTTCAAGCTCTCTGCGATGGAAGTTGAGACCGGTGAGCAGGGTGAGTCCGTTGGATATTTCGCACTTGTGTGATGCCTCAAGGTAGAGATTGCGGAAGTACTTTAGATTCAATTTGTTGAAGTCGAGTGAGTCGAGCTTCATTTCTTTGATTTTGTTGAGGACTGCGCTGCTATATGTGTGCGTTCCTTCGCCTATGGAAATTCCTATATCTCCAAGTTTGGAGGGGTAGTAGAGCCATTTGCCGTCGATGTTCCAATAGAGGGCTTTCTGTTTGAAGTTGTATCCTACTTGTGGCTTGAATCTTATTTCGCGGTTGCGGCTGAGGTTGTTTGTGAGGTTCATCGACAGTTTATACGACAATCCCCTGCTCGAACTGTAATCGATGTGCGAAAGGTCTATCAGTGGCGAGAATTTTACTCTGCCGCTATTCCAGTAATATGTGTGGCTGCTTATTATCTTGTCTCCTATCTCCCACATCTTGTTCTTGGAGACGGTTACAGGCAACTCTCTCCCAATGGAGGTGGAGGAGTCGCCGAGCATAGCTTTTTCATCGTCGTCAAGTTCGAGCTTCCGGTTCTTTCGGGCATACTCTTTTCTATTGCCTACAATGGTGGTGACCCATGCGGCATTTGTCTCTCCTGTGAGATTGTACTTGTCGTTGTTGCCGGTAGCTTTTTTTGAGGATAGTGCGTAGTCATAGTCGAATATGGCATCTGCCACTATGCTCAGCTTGTTGCCGGCAAAGTTGTAGTCCATGTCTATGTGTACGTTTTTTACAACGTTTCTCTCTCCATGTTCTGCTCCCATTGTGTATATTGCTTCGTAGCGACTCTGTTCGTCCCATCCTTTTATATATAGTTCGCTTATGTTGCACGAGTCGTCTGTCCACACCCATCCCTCTTCCAAAAGCCTTATGTTGTCAAACTTGCTTTTGAATGATATTCGCCTCTGTATTTTGCCGTTGTTGATGGTTGCCGAATCGACGGTGTATGTGTAGTATCTTGAGCACTCCTTGTCCAATGGGAAAAATATATCTCGCAACTGATGTGGAATAAGCGGGGCGCCTTTTATGAATTCGGTTATGTGTTCTATCTCTCCGCTCCCGTGTTCGAAGGTTGTGTTGTGGCTTTTACGCCTCAGTTCCATTATGCCGTAGTCGGTATAGTGGAACTGATAGAACAGTTCGGTCAGGTAGTTCTTTGTCTCCTTTTCGAATCGTGGCATACCCGGAAATGTGTTGAGCAATAGGTTGTTCTTGAATACACCTACCCGTTGCTTTATGTAGAGATTGCCAAACAGCTCTTTTGTGTTTTCTTTTGTCGCGCTGCAGTGTTCGATAAGCATCGAAACTATGCTGTCGCTGTTGTCTGTGTATGCGCATAATGCGGCTTGTGTGACGTATGGCCACACAAGTAATATAATTATGTATATTGCTTTGCGCATTATGCAACTTCTGTTGTACTAATAATGGGGCAGTCCGAAGTGAATTGTCGGAATGCCCCATTTAGAATATGTTTATGATTGTGGTTAGTTTATCGCGGCTCTGAGTCTGAGCAGTCTGTCGAGCAATCCTTCCAACAGGTCGAGCTTCAGCATGTTTGCGCCATCGCTCTTTGCTACCGCCGGATTCTCATGGGTCTCTATGAAGAGACCGTCAGCGCCTACTGCTATTGCTGCTTTTGCCATTGTCTCAATCATTTCGGGCATTCCTCCTGTTACACCGGCTGTCTGGTTGGGCTGTTGCAACGAGTGGGTGATGTCCATTATCACCGGATGACCGAATTTCTTCATCTGCGGGATGCCGCGGAAGTCTACTACAAGATCCTGATAGCCGAATGTGGTTCCTCGCTCGGTGAGCATCACACGGCCTTCGCCACCCTCTGATATAACCTTTTCGGCAGCAAACTTCATTGCTCCGGGCGACAGGAACTGTCCTTTCTTTATGTTGACTACGCGACCGGTCTTTGCTGCAGCCGACAAGAGGTCGGTCTGACGGCAGAGGAATGCCGGTATTTGCAGTATGTCTACATACTCGGCTGCCATTTCAGCCTCTTCGGCCGAGTGTATGTCGGTTACTACAGGGATGTTGAATGTGTCGCGTACCTTGCGCAACACTCTCAGTGCATTTTCGTCACCTATGCCGGTGAATGAATCTATGCGCGAGCGGTTGGCCTTTCTGTATGAACCTTTGAATACATAAGGTATGCCGCGGTCGGCTGTGATCGATACTATTTTTTCGGCTATCCTCATTGCCATATCTTCGCTCTCTATTACGCAGGGACCTGCGAGAAGGAAGAATTTGTCTGTGGAGGTCAAATCTCTTATTGTCATTGTATGTATGGTTTTTGTTGTTTTTCTATTTGGGGATTATAAGGCTCAGCGTCTCTTTCTGTATGGTTATTTTCATGGGGAATGTGGGGGTGAATACTCGTCCGTCTATTCCGCATGCTGCATCGTCGACTGATTCTATCATTATCTCTGTTGTGCGGAACGGAACCATCAGCCTATAGTTCATAAGTCGTCGCTTGTAGAGCATGTGCAGGCCTTGAAGCAATCCGAAAAATTTAGGCTTTTTTATTGCCGATACATCCAGGAAACCATTGTACGGCACTGCGCTGGGTGTCATCCCGTATCCCGATGCGTTTCCTATGCATAGCATCATAAACTCCTCGTTTACACTCTGGCTGTTGAGTCTCATCTTCATCCTGTAGCTGTGGCGGTGGAGTAGCAACAGCAGGAAACTTCTCACATATGAGAGGTATTTTGCAAACGGTGCACGCACCTTTTTGTTTGCTATCTCCACTATTTTTGCGCTCAGTCCTATGTTTACAACATTGGCAAAATAGCGTTTCTGTTCGCCCTCATCGGTGGTATAGGTGCAGCATCCGAGGTCAATGTCGCGTCGTCTGCCTGCTATTATGCAGTCTACAGCCTTCTTGTAGTCGCTGCTGCCTATTCCCCAATATCCGGTAAAGTCGTTGGCTATTCCGTTGGGGATTATTCCAAGCGATACGTTCGAATGGTTCTCGGACGACATTATTCCGTTGAGTGCATCCTGTACTGCACCGTCTCCGCCCACGACAACTATCGTCTCGTAGCCGTTGTCGACGAGCATACGGGCAAGGCGTTCCACCGAACCGTAGTCTTCGGACTGTATGTAGTCGTATGTAACTCCTTTTTCAATAAGGTAGGCTCTTATTTCGCGCCATTTCTTTATCTTGTTGACTGCACCGATGCGGGGGCAATATATTATTCCCCATCGGCGACGGTCGTTAAGTCGTGATGTTACCATAATACATCTCCTTTATAATATGTATCTTTTCGTCTATGGGCAGAGAGGCATCTATCCAATTTATCTTTAATCCTCGTCGCTCCATGCCTCTGAACCATGTCATCTGCCGTTTGGCAAACTGGTGTATGGCTGTTTCCAGTCCTTTTACCATGTCGTCAAGGCTCATTGCTCCTGTAATGTACAGCGTTACGAATTTATATTCAAGTCCGTAGTATATCAACTGCTCGGGCGTGATGCCGCTCTCCAGCAACTGCTTCACCTCCTCTATCAATCCTTCGTCGATGCGTGCTCTCAGTCGGCGGCTTATCCGTTCGCGGCGTACCTCTCTGTCGACATCCACGCCTATCAGCAGTGAACGCAACATGGGGAATTCGCGCTCCTTTTCAGGTGTGCGTGCATAGTGCTCTTCAATCTCTATGGCTCTTATGGCACGCTTCTTTGTGTCTACATCAGTGGTGTTGTGCAGCTGTTTGTAGGATGCGAGTATCTCAGTCAGCTCTTCGAGGCTCTTCTCTTCGAGTTGCGCTCTTAGCCCGCTGTTCTCCGGAACGGGGATAAGGCGATAGCCTTTCAGCACCGATTCGACATAAAGTCCGCTGCCGCCGCACATTATGGGCAGTGCACCACGCGCGTTTATGTCGTTGTATGCGCATAGGAAATCTCTTTGGAACTCAAAGAGATTGTATTTTTCTCCGGCATCCACGATGTCTATCAGATGATAGGGGACGGAGATGCCGCCTTCGCTATATTCGGCAATATCCTTGCCTGTGCCTATATCCATCCCCCGGTATACCTGACGGCTGTCGGCGCTGATAATCTCGCCGCCAAGCTCGCGGGCTATGGCAACGGCAAGCGCAGTCTTGCCGCACGCTGTGGGCCCGACGACGGATATTAGGTCAAATTGTGAATTTCTATCTTGCATATCAGAAGACAAATATAGCGACAATCTTCCATACAGCGAAACATTATGCCTATTCTTTCGCCCGCAAAATGTGAAAAAACAGGCTTGAATGAGTTAAATTTTATAAAATAGGAGTGTGTGTGGCGCTTTTATACAGAGTATAGGTTTATCTTTGTACAATCATGGGGCGCTACTGTCGTAAGACAGTTCCCTGCTAAAGTAAATATATGTACGAAAGTTTGATGAATCTGCCCTATTTCCAGGGCATGAGCAAAGACGAAATAACCTCTATTCTTGATAAGGTCAAGTTGGAGTTTTTACGATACAACGATGGAGAACTCATATTGAAGCAGGGCGAGCCTTGCGGCTGTTTCACGGTACTTGTCCGTGGTGAAGTTACATCCTCGTGTATTTCGTCTGACGGCATATACAATGTAATAGAGGAACTTACCACTCCTTTTGCGTTTGAACCATACTCTCTCTTCGGTCTTTCGCCCTATTACAGGTGCAGCTATTATGCAAAGGGTGTCTGCGATGTACTTTCGATAAATAAATCTTATCTGTTCGAAGAGTTTGCCCGTTATGACATTTTCTTGATGAATATGCTCAACCTTGTAAGTCAGCGGGCTCAGCAGAAGAGTGCTCAGATATGGAATATGCGGGAGATTGGCATTGCCGAAAAAATAGTGAACTTTATGCTCTACCGCACCGAACAGCTTGACGGTTGCAAGATTTTGCAGATAAAAATGGGTGATCTTGCGACTATTCTTGGCGAGACACGCATAAATATTTCGCGTACACTGAATGCCTTTCAGCAGAGTGGCGTGGTGGAACTCAGACGTAAGGAGATAATAATCCCCTCGCTGAGAAAACTGAAACAGTTTGTCTTAAAGGAGAATAAAATATCGGAACCTATATAAAAAAGGGAATTAAAATTTTTCTTTTTTCCTCTTTTATCTTAACTTTGCCTGAGTGTCTGCTTGCCGTTATAGGCGTGGACGATATATAAGAATAAAAATATTACTGAAAAACCTGATAGATGAAGTTTAAATGGTTGTTATTGCCGCTTTTGGCGCTACTTTTTGCGGCTTGTGATGATGAGGTTTCATACTCTGACATGAAGGAACGTGAGACCCGCGCTGTAAAGGAGTTTATCCGCAGCGAAGGAATCAACGTAATCTCATTCAATGACTTTATAAAAAACGACTCCACCACGGATGTCGAAAATAACGAATATGTCATTATTGACGATGTCTATATGCAGATTGTTCGCAACCCCAAAGGCGTAGAAGGAGCACGACAGATGCGCGATGGGGAGACACTCAATGTGATGGCACGCTTCGTGGAATACAATATTTCTGAAGCCGACACAATATTGGGTAATATTTTTGACTCGGACAACCCTGACTATATGCGCGTGAAGTTGGATCATGGTTCCTATTCGGCGACATTCACAAACGGATATATGGCAATAACATACGGTAGCGCCGTACCTACAGGATGGCTAACCCCCTTGCCCTACATCTACTTCACACGCCGCCAGTCGCAGACAGCCAAGGTAAGGCTTATTGTTCCCCACACGAAGGGAACCTCTACAGCCTCGTCATATGTATATCCCTGTTTCTATGAAATAACCTTTATACCCGAAAATTTATATGACACTGATTAAATCAATCTCAGGAATCAGAGGCACCATCGGCGGACACGCCGATGAAGGTTTGACTCCTCTGGATGTAGTGAAATTAACATCGGCGTATGCAGCGCTGATACGTAAAACAACCACTAAAGAGAGCAACAAGATAGTAGTTGGTCGCGATGCCCGTCTTTCGGGAGAGATGGTCAACAAGGTTGTGTGCGGTACCCTTATGGGAATGGGATTCGATGTAGTGGACATAGGTCTTGCTTCTACTCCCACCACCGAACTTGCTGTAACAATGGAAGGTGCATGCGGAGGTATCATTCTCACAGCCAGCCACAATCCCCGTCAGTGGAACGCTTTGAAGTTGCTCAACGAAAAGGGTGAGTTCCTCAATGCAGCCGAAGGACAGGAGGTTCTGCGCATAGCTGCTGCCGAAGAGTTCTTGTATGCCGATGTCGAGACACTCGGAAAATACCGTCTCGATGAGACATACAACCAGAAACATATCGATGCTGTGCTTGCACTTCCCCTTGTGGATGTTGAGGCAATCAAAAAGGCGGGCTTCAAAGTGGCTATCGACTGCGTAAACTCTGTTGGTGGAGTAGTTCTCCCCATGCTGCTTGAGCAGTTGGGTGTAAAGAGCGTGGAAAAACTCTACTGCGAACCTACCGGCGACTTCCAGCACAATCCCGAACCTCTCGCAAAGAACCTCTGCGACATTATGGGACTTATGGCTAAGGGCGAAAACGATGTCGCATTCGTGGTAGACCCCGATGTTGACCGCTTGGCAATCATCTGCGAAAATGGCGAAATGTATGGCGAGGAGTACACACTCGTTTCTGTTGCCGACTATGTACTGAAACATACACCCGGAAATACTGTTTCCAACCTCAGTTCTACACGTGCCCTGCGCGATGTTACAACAGCCCGCGGCGGCAGCTATGCAGCATCGGCTGTAGGTGAAGTGAACGTGGTAACACTTATGAAGGAGACAGGCGCAGTAATCGGCGGCGAGGGCAACGGTGGAGTAATCTATCCCGAAAGCCACTACGGACGCGATGCTCTTGTAGGTATCGGACTCTTCCTCAGCCACCTTGCACACGAAGGCAAGAAGGTGAGTGAGCTTCGTGCTACATATCCCTCATACTTCATGGGCAAGAACAGAATAGATCTTCAGCCCGGAACCGATGTTGATGCTATCCTTGTAAAGATTAAGGAACTCTACACCGGCAAGGCTGCAATCAACGACATTGATGGCGTGAAACTCGACTTTGAAGACAGATGGGTACACCTGAGAAAGAGTAACACAGAACCTATCATCCGCGTATACTCAGAGGCTCCCACACAAGAGGAGGCCGATGCGGTAGGTCTCGAAATAATGAAAGTGGTAGAGACACTTGTATAAACTCTTGTTAGAAAGATAAAAACAAAAATGGCGACTATTTAATTGGTCGCCATTTTTGTTTTTATCGGTTGTGAGGGTGCTTTGTCAGAATCTTGCACCTATGGTAAGCACCAGCTTATTGCGCATGAGTGAAACATCTGTAGCCGGTATTTGCAACTCTGGGTCTACATAGGGGTAGAATTCGGCATTCTGCAACATACACTGGTAGGCTGCGTCGAAATAGATGCTTTTACCGTGGTAACCGAGACCGAGCGAGAAGATGTTTGTCTCTGCTGTGTTGGTGTATTCCGTAGCTGTGCATGCCGATGAAGGTGAAATGTACTTCCATGCATCATCTTCGAATGCTGAGGATATGTAGTTGTATCCGCAACGCATGCTCAAATTGTCGTCGAGGCGCATCTCTGCTCCCAAACGGAAGATGTGTGAGCACTTCATGTTGCTCCTGAACTCCTCGTTCATGTCGGGCATTTCGGGGCCGTCCTGATACTCCATCTTTGCCGATGAGTAGTCTACAAGTTCATATTCGGCATTCAGGGCGATGAAATTGTCAAATGTATAGCCTGCGCTTACGTTCATGCGCCACGGCGAACGTACGGTGTAATCGACAATGTAATCTTCGCCGTATGCGCTCTCCCAGTTTGTTGCCATCTCCTTGTATTTGCCATTCTCGTCGCTGGGGCCTGCTATGTATGCGCTGCTGTAGTCTGTGAGCGAGTAGTAGGTGGGCAGATGGAAGGCAAGACCCATGCGGAAGGGTGAGTATTCGAATGGACGCAGTATGGCTCCGAATTTAATCTCGGTTGCTTCGCCTTCGGTCTTGAAGTTGTTTTCAAGGTCGTATATTACGCCTACATCGTCATATTCGCTGTAGATGGAGTAGCGTTTGTAGTCGATGCTCTGTACTCCTATTGTCATACCAAGATAGAGACGGTCGTTGATGTTGCACGACAGGTTGCAGTCGACCTGATATGTGCCGCCGCGCTCTTCACTGTAGTATGTAGCGTCTGTGGGCAGGTAGTTTATTCCGCCGGTGGCATCGATTATGCCTGCGTCGTATGCGAGCAGAGGAAGCCACGGATAGCGGGGATTCATGTATGAGTAGCAGTTGATGTTTTCAAGATCGGGAAGGCTTTGGTCATATAGTGACTGCATCTGGTATTGCTGCGAAAAGTCGCCATCGGCGTACCATCCGTTCATGGCAAAGTCCTTTCTGAAATTGTTGCGGTGGGAGATGTTGAGACCGAGGTTCAGGTATCTTAGTGTACCCTCTCCGCAGTAGCCTGCAAGCACCAAGCCGAAGTTGTCGAAGGATAGTTGTGTGTTGTCCCGTTCAACTACGGAGCCCAAAAAGTCGGCCTTTGTGTTCAATAGGTTCAGTGATGCAGATACTGCAACATCGTTGCTGCGGTATATGCCTATGCCCGCAGGGTTGGTAGACATTGTTGAGATGTCGCCGCCGAGGGCGCTCATGGAGCCGCCCATTCCCACGAAACGTGCTGTTCCTACAAGGTCGGGATTGAAGAAATTTATTGCATCGTATGTGCTTTGTGCGTATGTGCCGAGTGCCATGATTAGCATCAGGGCTATATTGGTCAATCGTTTCATCTTTTTTTTGCTTTTTATGTGAATTTGATTGCTTTGATTGTTCGCATCGGGTGTGGTGCTATCTGCGGCCTCCTCCTCGGCTGCGTGAACCTCCGCCTCCTCCGCCACTGCTGCGAGAGCCTCCTCCGCCTGAGTAGTTGGAGCTTCTTGAGGAACTGCTTCCTACGGATGAACGTGAGCTGCTGCCGCTGCTTCCTGCCGATGAGCGTGAACTGTTGGTGTATGAACTGCCGCTGCTGCGACCTGATGAACCGCTGTTGTATGAGCCACCATTGTGGTAAGTACCGCGGTTGTTGTATGAGCTTCCGCTACGTGTACGGGTGGTTCCTGTGCCTCCTGTTCTGTTCTTGTTTCCCGATTTTACTGCTTCGCCACTGCGTGTGCGGTCGCGTGTAATTCCGTCTACCCAATTGATCTTGCTCTGGCTTCCGTTCTCTTGTCGCTGTGTGCGCTGGCGAGTCACTCCTGTGCGTGTTGCATTGCTGCGTGTGCTGCTGGGGCGGTTATATACTCTTTCTGAATTGTTGCTGCGGTTGGTGCGTCCTGCTTGTGGGGAATTGCCACGGTTGGTACGTCCGGTTTGAGCTATGCTGTTGCGGTCGGCGCGGGGTGTGGTGGCGCGTACTCCTCGGTCGGCTCTTGCCGGACCTGTGGCGCGGGGCACGTAGCTGCCACGCAGCCCGCCGCTGTTGCGGCCTGTGTATGATGCGTTGCGGTAGCCGCCGTGTGAGGGGCGGAACCAGCCGTGCCCGTGTCCGCTGAGTCCGTGGTGATGATGGTGGAGCCCCCAACCGAATGAGTACCATTCACAAGGATAACCCCAATACCACGGATTGTATGTCCAATACCAGGGATGGTGGTGCCATCCATAGAATCCCCAATTGTATCCCATGTGCCAATTGAAGGACCATGCGGGGTAGTACCATGGGCTTGAGTAGTATGTCGTGTAACTGTATTCGGGGTATATGTCCCAATATACACCGTCGTCGTATATCGTCCAGTTGTCAAGTTCCGCTTCGTATACTACATTCCAGTATAGCGGGCTGCTGACGATAGTCGAGCGGCGGGGGCTGTGGAAGCGTACAATGCGGGTGGAATAGGTGTAGTCCGATTGTGCGGCTGTCTCTTCGGTGTATGTGGTGTCCGCTTCGTATGCGTAATCTTCAGACGGGAGTGTGCGACGGTTGTATTCGTCCTCGTTCCTGCCGTTGACTATGCGGTTGTCGCTGCCGTTGGTGGTTATGCGTGTTACTTGTGTGCCACTTGTTGCGGTTGTCGGTTCAACAATTGTGGGACGTGTCTCTCTGATGGTCGACTTTGTCTCTTTCTTCGCTTTTTTCTTTGTGGGGACATAGTACAAATCATCGACTTGTGCCGTAATTCCTATCGGAAGTGCGAGCATCATCATTAATAATATAATCTGTTTCATATGTCTTTCTTTTTTATGGTTGCTACTGTATATTGTTCTTTATGTTGCGAAGATAATATCTTATTATGAAATAAAAAGGGGGAATTTCCCTATTTTATTGGGGAAATTCCCTATTTTTTGCGATGAAAACCCTCTTTTGGTGGTCAGACGGTTGCTGCAAGTGCTCTTTTTGATCGGAATTCGGATAACGAGTAGCCTGTGTGGCGTTTGAAGTACCTGTTAAGGTATGATTGGTCGGGGAAGTGGTATTCGCCAACAAGTTCCTGAAATGTCTTGTGGGTATACATTAGGGCAACCTGCAACTCTACTATTGTGTAGTGGTCTATTATGTTCTTGGCATTTTGTCCGGTTGCTCTCTGGCATACGGAATTGAGGCTGCGGGTGGTCAGTGAGAGCTTGTCGGCATAATATTGCACTGAGCGCTCTGCTCTAAAGTGCTTGGTGATGAGGTCGCGGAACTGAAGAAATGTTTTTTCCTTATCTTCGAGTCCTACCTCTTTTTTCACTTGTTCATTGCTTGAAAATTCTTGTGCGTGTTGTGCGTAGAGCAGCAGTGCATTTGCTTGCAGTATGATGTTCTTGCGGCAATATTCGGCATTGGAGCCGGGCATATTGAACTCCTCTTCGAGTATTTCCACCTGTTTGAAGATGTTTGAGATGAATGCTTGTTCTCCGGCAATACCTTTTCCTTTGTAGGGGTATCCTTCGATTTTTTGCATGGTCTCAGGACTGAATGAGCAGCGGGCTGCGAGCCATATATCTTCGGATACACCGAGGAAACGGGTGGAGAAGTCGCTGGTGATGTCGTGCACGGTGATGTTGCTGCCGGTGGGGCAGACAGCTATGCTTCCCGATGTGAATCGGAAGCGGTAACCGTTTATGGTGATGATGGCTTCTCCGCTCCGGCACCAGAAGAATGTTGCGAATTGCAGGGTGTATGTGTGCTGTACAAATTTTTGCAGTGCAGAGGTGGTGGTGGAAAATCCCTGACGGGAAAGGTTCTCGAAGTAGTGGCTGTTCATGGATTTTCGTTGTTATTTGTGTTCGGTGGAGGTGCTTTTTGCTTCGCGGCGCTGTTTTCGCTTTTCGCGTTTTTTCTTAATGATGGCTTTTATCCTTTTTGCGCCGTATACTGAACCGTATATCATGTATGTTCCGCCCCAAAAGATTATGCCGCAACTGAGTATTGTCAGTATGGATAGCTGTCCGTCGCTCTCTTTGGGTGTTACATTCTTAAGATAGTTGAGATATAGCAGATAGAAACCGATGGCGGTTACGGCGTTGAGCAATGTGAGGATTATTGATGCTATTTTGCTTGCCTTCCCTGCTGTCATGGGGTAGAGCGAGAAGTATTGCAGACCCGATTTTTTTTCTATCTTCATGAAGTAGTGCAGCCACGGCAACAGCAACAATGTGTATGTGGTGCAGAGGGCTGTGATGAGAATGGTGTCTACTTGAAGGATGTTGAAACCGGTGGGAGTGAGAATGTCCCTGACAACCGTGTGTGTGGCTTCGAAATGAAAAGCCGCAGATAATAATGTGACGAACAGTAGTGTTACTGTTGTCAGGCCTGCTACCTTTATTATTTTTATTGTCTTCATGGCTCGGTGGTTTTTGTCTGCGTCCATCGAGACTACTGTTTGTGGAGCTGGAGGGAGTCGAACCCTCGTCCAAACGAGGAAACAATATGCTTTCTACATGCTTAGCATCCGGTAAGATTTTCGTGCATGAACAAGACCGGCGCAACCGATTCATGCCTTATCCTCTAAAATTTCACCACAACATCGAGGCCTGCCGTGATTAGTCCCGAGTTTACCGCACCACCTTATCGGATTGCTTCGGAACAACTGCGTCCGGGTGATGTCTCGTCCCTGCACCTGGTGCCGGGATAAAGCTAACCTACTGTGCTTCGGTTACGCAGCGAGAGCGTAGTTATTTTCGCCAGATAATTGTTGTCAGCCGGGATTATAGTGCCGACCAACGGCGCACTGCATGCTTACATACCTTTTCTGCCCGCTGTCAAAACCAAACAGCCCCAAAAAATGTAGTCCTCTTTGTGGAGAGGACTACAAAGTTCTTGCTTTTTGTTCAAAAATGCAAGTGTTTTGTGATATTTTTTACAAATTGAACCGTTATCGTGCGTAGTTTACAGCTCGTGTTTCGCGGATTACTGTAATTTTTACCTGTCCGGGATAGGTCATTTCGTCCTGTATCTTCTTGGCTATTTCGCCTGAGAGCAGTTCGGTCTGTTTGTCGTCTATCTTGTCGGCTCCTACTATTACGCGCAGTTCGCGACCTGCCTGTATGGCGTATGTCTTTGTTACTCCGGGGTAGGACATTGCAAGCTGTTCGAGGTCGTGGAGACGCTTGATGTAGGCTTCCACTATTTCGCGGCGTGCACCGGGACGTGCTCCTGAGATTGCATCGCATACCTGTAC
>SUXT01000041.1 GCA_015060835.1 Bacteroidales bacterium | reverse complement strand
AGCTCGGCACTCCTTCTATATAACAAAATGCTAAACCGCTGTGCTATAGAGTTTTTCGTTAAGCATATTCAATGTTCTTTTTTGTTATTTTCTATTCATTTTGAGGCGCCGCAATTCGGTACTTTGGAAAGCTAAAGCTTTCGTCGTCGCAAACATTGCTTATTACGCAATGTCCCCTTTAAGGGCAGGAACTTTTTAGAATAGTTTTTTATCCATTGAAGGATGGGGTTGTACTTTTTAGGTATAATATCGCATAATCATTTATAGAATTATTTTCTAATAAAATTCAAACAGCTTCTTACGTTATTTAAACTTTATATCCTTTACAAGTCCTTTTTCAAAATCACACTCCGAA
This sequence comes from Bacteroidales bacterium, assembly GCA_015060835.1. Classification (GTDB taxonomy): domain Bacteria; phylum Bacteroidota; class Bacteroidia; order Bacteroidales; family Bacteroidaceae; genus HGM04593. The sequence goes on along the minus strand of SUXT01000041.1, from coordinate 19,924 downwards.
AAAGCTTTATCGTTACAGTTCTTAATCTTCCGCTTGCCTATACGTACATTATCAAAAAGGATATTTCTGACAAATTTCGTACAAGTTCCATTGCTGCCGGCCCATCCATAAAGATGAATCTTATTTGCGATAGAACTTTCGCCATCGCTATATGAACGGATATTACGGAAAGTAACATCAGCAATTTCGCCGGATGTTGTCTGGTCGCCCTTGATGCTGCCAAACCAGAAATCGGATTTAAAACCGATGGCAATAAGCCTCTCACAGTGGTAGACATCGATATTCTCGTAACGGATATTTTTGTAAAACGTGCCATGCAACGAACAGATAGTCATGGCGGCGCGCTCGTCGAGTTGCTCGTGATAATCAGGGTCGTCGTATGAATAAAGGATGGCGCTATTGGTAAAACTTATATTCTCGTACAACGAACAACGACTCTCGGCACCGATACCTATGGCGCAATTGCAATCGTTCCACAATTGCATATTAGTAAAATGTATATCACAGTTGGGGGCACATTTTTCGGGTTTACCGCTACCCAACCCTTTTATGGCAATAGCATCGTCATTTGAACGGATAAAAGTATTATTGAACAGACATTTACGGCAGTTTATAATATCTATTCCATCGGTGCATGCATAGCGCGTGGATAGAATCTTTACTCCCTCGAAAACTACATTGCTGCAATGCGACATGGCGGTCTGCCAACATTGCGGCCGATGGCAGTGAAAAAACACCCCTTCGACAGTAATACCATCGCAGTAGGCAGCCTCAAATATCACTTTAGGGTTCTCCTCGTCGTTGAACATCATGCCTCTGCCAAAGATTTTCACACCCTTCTTACTCTCCCTCGCCGCTACTCTGCCACGAACAACAGCACCGGGAGCGAGATAGAGGCTCCACCCATCCTCAATCTGTAATTGGTCGCCGCTATTGAGAATGTTCTTTAGGTCGTGAAAACCGGGTGCAAAATAGTGAAGCTTGCTCTTCTCCACTTTGCGATAACCACTTTCGCAGAAACGCCGGGGAGCATCCTTCTCAATGCTGTTGCAGAAGAGATGCAGCACATCCTTTCGTGGTTCATTGTTTACAATTAGAGTGAGATTTCTGTCGGCACGATTAGTCTTTATGGCAATACTGTTGGGACCGGTGCGCACCACTCTTTTCACCCCCGTGTCTCTTTTGGGCAGAATTTCAAAATTATCAATCTCCTTGTAATAACTGATATTTATTGTAACATCTGTGCAGTCCTCGAACTCAAAACTCCCGAAATGCACCAGACCGCCATCGTAGCTAATATCGTTGTAGAGCCCTACGTAAGCATCATTCACCTTGACATTGTAGAGCGGAGTACCCTCCAATGGAAATTCCTCAACAACAGCATGGGTGGAATATTTTCCGGCACTATCCATAAAATCATCGCCTAACCCTTTTTCAGGAGAATACGGAAATCTTTTTGCATAAACATCCGTTGCCGAAAAGCAGAAGATAGAGAAGATGAAAAACAATATATATTTCCAGATTACATTGAAAACGCGTGGCATCATTTCAGAAGCTGTTTGAATTTTATTGGAAAATAATTCTTTCTTTGCGAAGCTGGTTTCGGTTTATTTGAGTCTATTATTGGCATCTTTTCTTTCTTATTTTTTGGAAATAGCCCGCTATTCCCTGCAAAATGCGAAAGAAAATATACTCAAAATAGCTCTCAAATAATTCCGAAATAAAATTCAAACAGCTTCTCAGATTTCAGTTAAAGGAGTTATATTCAGCAAAAGTACAAAAAAAATTACAAAGCAGTACTACTGTATCGGGTTTTGATGTTGCCTTGCAGCACCTCGTCCATCCGCATTTGCAATGCGGATGTTATGAGTATCAGCATTTAGAATGCGTTAGACCCGACTTTGCCGGTGAGCCTGAGCCAGCCACGCTTAGGAACCCGAATACTTATAAAAACAAAGCAAGCCGGCATCACTGCCAGCTTTACCCTGCTCTTCCTCTTGGACTTGAACCAAGGACCCTCTGATTAACAGTCAGATGCTCTAACCGACTGAGCTAAGGAAGAATTTACAAATATTTTAATCTTAATCTTATGAAAAGAATCGCTCTTCCTCTTGGACTTGAACCAAGGACCCTCTGATTAACAGTCAGATGCTCTAACCGACTGAGCTAAGGAAGAATTTATTGACTTTCAAATTTCAAACAAGAATTTGCTCTTCCTCTTGGACTTGAACCAAGGACCCTCTGATTAACAGTCAGATGCTCTAACCGACTGAGCTAAGGAAGAATTTATCGCGAAAAATCGACGTTTCTCGTTTGACGATGCAAAAGTAGTACTTTATTTTTTACCATGCAACTTTTTGAGAACTTTTTTACCTAAAAAGCATTGTTTTCTTTAAATCCGTCCCAATCAACCCCAGCCACAAGTTATTTTTCGTTTAAAAAGACTTTTTCAATGCAAAAAGGTATATATTTGCACTGACAAAAAAATTGTCTGTATAAAACAGCCCGCACAAGTAGAGAAAACATCATACCTTATTATAATAAAAATGAAAAAAACTACATATCTGATTCCGTTGGCTATCTTTGCCACCCTATGCTTCACTGCATTTAAAAGAGATAACCACAATTTCGAATTATCGAAACAGTTGAACATCTTCAACACACTCATAAAAGAGATAGATCTCTTCTACGTAGACACCATAGCTCCCGAACAGATAGTGAAAAGCGGAATCGATGCGATGCTCGCCAAGCTCGACCCCTACACCACATACTACACCGAAGAGGGCAGCCAAGAGTTGAAAATGATGATAACCGGCAAATATGCAGGAATAGGCTCGCTCATTCGATTCCACGACAAGAAGAACAGCACTGTGATAGCAGAGCCATACGACAATATGCCCGCAGCAAAGGCAGGACTGAAGATTGGCGACCTTATACTCTCCATTGACGGCGTAGATGTAAGAGGCATGAGCAGCGACAGCGTAAGCAATATGCTGCGTGGCGAAGCAGGCACCAAATTGACAGTAGTCGTTGAGCGTCCCGGCGAAAAGAAGCCATTGACAATAAAAATAGAACGCGAAAGCATTGCCCTCCCCCCAATACCCTACTATGGAACAATACGCGACAGCATAGGTTATCTGCAACTGGAAAGCTTCACCGAGAACTGCTCAAAAGAGATGCGCCGCGCACTCATAGAGATGAAAGGCAAAGGTGCCCGTTCGTTCATCATCGACCTGCGCAACAACGGCGGCGGCTCACTCACCGAAGCAATAGAAATAGTAAACCTCTTCGTCCCCAAAGGCCTCGACATTGTGGAGACTAAAGGCAAGACCAAACGTGCCAACACCACATACAAAACCACAAGAGAGCCTATAGACACCGTATCTCCGCTCATCATCCTCGTCAACGGCAACACAGCCTCTGCTGCGGAAATCGTATCAGGCTCACTGCAGGATCTCGACCGTGCAGTGATAATAGGCAGCCGCACATACGGCAAAGGATTGGTACAGACCACACGAGAGCTTCCCTACAACAGCTATCTAAAGGTAACAACATCGAAATACTACATCCCCAGCGGTCGTTGCGTGCAAGCCATAGACTACAGCCACCGCAATGAAGATGGCAGTGTGGCACGCACCCCCGACAGCCTGAGAAACACCTTCTACACAGCAGCCGGACGAGAGGTCAAGGATGGCGGTGGCATACAGCCCGACATTGAGCCGAAGGGCGAAAAGATAACCACCCTGCTCTTCAACCTCATACAGGACATGAGCATCTTCGACTACGCAACAGAATATGCCCTCGCCCACCCCACAATAGCTCCGGCAGAGACATTCGAACTGAGCGACGAGGATTACGAAGCATTCAAAAGCTACCTGAAATCCACCGGATTCAACTACGACAAAGAGAGCTACAAGGTACTCGTACAACTGAAGAAGATGCTCAGCCTCGAAGGATACGAAGAGACCACAAAAGCCGAAATAGAGAAATTAGAGAAGACTCTTCAGCACAACCTCGACCACGACCTTACATTCTTTGCAAAGGATGTAAAACAGCTCATCGCCGACGAAATCATTAAGCGCTACTACAGTCAGGCGGGAAGTATCGTCTTTGCAATGCGCGACGATGCAGACCTCGAAGAGAGCTTCAAGATACTTGGAGACAGCAAGCTGTACAAAAAAATCCTTTCACCTGCCGAGAAAGGCAAGGAAGGAAAGAGTGACAACAAGAAGAAATAATTGATTCAACACATTTTGCTACCAAAAACAATCGGGCCGTACCTCGCAATGAGATACGGCCCGCCATTTTATTCCCGTAATTTTATCCTAAGAAATGTTTAAGCAATTTGCATCGCTGATTCTGTTTCAAGCGTCTGATAGCCTTTTCTTTAATCTGTCTCACACGCTCGCGTGTAAGTCCGAACTTGTCGCCGATCTCTTCCAGTGTCATCTCCTGCATACCTATACCGAAGAACATCTGAATAATTTCTTTTTCCCTATCCTGAAGGGTTGAGAGTGCACGGTCTATTTCGCGCGACAATGATTCGTTAACCAAAGAACTGTCTGCCATAGGTGAATCATCGTTCACCAAGACATCCAGAAGACTGTTATCCTCGCCATCAACGAATGGAGCATCAACCGAGATGTGTCTACCTTGAACTTTCAATGAATCTACAACCTTGTCCACCGGAAGGTCGAGCTGCTCTGCGAGCTCCTCAGCTGAGGGACGACGCTCATTTTCCTGTTCGAACTTCGAGAACGCTTTACTGATTTTGTTTAAGGAACCAACCTGGTTCAAAGGTAAGCGAACAATTCTCGACTGCTCGGCAAGAGCCTGAAGGATTGATTGTCTGATCCACCAAACAGCGTAACTGATAAACTTGAATCCTCGTGTTTCGTCAAATTTCTCTGCAGCCTTAATCAATCCGAGATTACCCTCATTGATGAGGTCCGGAAGGCTCAACCCTTGGTTCTGATACTGCTTTGCAACGGAAACTACGAAACGAAGATTCGCTCTTGTCAATTTCTCCAATGCTTGGCGATTGCCCTTACGTATCTGCTGTGCCAATTCTACCTCTTCTTCAACTGTGATGAGGTCCTCACGGCCAATTTCCTGCAAGTACTTGTCGAGCGAAGCGCTTTCGCGATTTGTGATACTTTTTGTAATTTTTAATTGTCTCATACTATTCGTACAAATTCAATCTGCAAATATATATAACTTTTGATGGAAATACAAGCATTTAGCCGAAAATGTTTATAGACATAAGCATAATTAAGCAGTGGAACAGATTATTCACTCTGTGTTAACAATAGCCACAGTCCTAAAATGCATGCCCATTTACAGTTCAGACATACTACCTATATTATAGAGTACCAAGAAATATATAATCCAACAAAAAAATCCATTTTTTTTGCACAAAAAAAGAAAGGAAGCATAAAACCTCCTTTCTCTCCTATTATAAATCACTTGCAATCATTACTCCTGAGTCAGGTCTACCGAGAAGTAAGCTCTCTTGCCGGAAGGTGTAACTCCTGCAATGAACAACACTTGGTCGCTCGACGAATTTGCCTGCTTCACAGCCTTCTGCATGTCATCTACGCTCTTTACCGGGCTGTTGTTTACCTTCAACACCACAAAGCCCTTCTTTATTCCGGCATCAGCGAAGCGTCCTTTGGCAACATCAAGCACTTTCAGTCCATAGTTCACCTTATAGAGTCGTTTATCCTTGTCGTCAAGTTCCTTGAATGTAGCACCGAGCATATCGAGGTCGGCACTCTTCACAACACTTGTATTGCCCTGCACATTCTTCAGTGTAACATCAACCTTCTTCTCCTTTTTATTACGAACAACTGTCAGTTCAACCTTGTCGCCAGGCTGATGTTTGGTAAACATCTCCTGCATCTGAGCCATATTCTTCACCTTAGAGCCATCGACAGCTACAATAACATCGCCAACTTCAATGCCTGCATCCTCAGCCGCACCGTCGGGCAAAATCTCGCTTACATAAACTCCGTCGACTACTCCAAGATCCTTCTGCTCCACAAGTTCGCTTGTAACCGTTCCGCCCATGATACCAAGAATTGCTCTCTGTACGGTACCGAACTGCTTCAGGTCGGAAACAACCTTTGTCATGATACTTGTAGGAATGGCAAAGCCATAACCTGCATACGAACCGGTGGGAGAGGTGAGAACCGCATTGATACCTACAAGTTCGCCACGCGCATTAACCAGCGCACCACCGCTGTTACCTTGATTGATGGCTGCGTCTGTCTGTATGAACGACTCAATTCCACCATTGTAGACGCCAAGCGTACGAGCTTTCGCACTCACAATACCCGCAGTAACCGTAGAGGTAAGGTTAAAGGGGTTACCCACTGCAAGCACCCACTCACCAACCTTAAGTTCGTCGCTGTCGCCCACAGGCAGAGCGGGCAGTTTCTCGTCAACTTCAATCTTTATAAGAGCAAGGTCGGTCTTGTCATCACTACCCACAAGGCGGCCTTTAAACGAGCGGTTGTCGTTCAATGTTACATCAATCTCATCGGCACCATCAATCACGTGATTGTTCGTAACAATGTATCCATCCTCTGTAAGAATGACACCCGAACCGAATCCCACACGAGGCTGCGTTCTGATTTCCTGCTGGCGCCCCATGCCATCGCCGAAGAAAAAGTCATATATATCCGGCGCACGGCGCACAGTCCTTGTCTTACTGTTCTCCGTAGACTTTATATGAACCACAGCATGCAGGGACTTGTCGGCTGCATCCGTCAGGTCTACCCTCTCCTGCATACCGAATGTCTGAGGCATAGAAGCCTTGTGAATCTGCAATCCACTGTCAGCAGCCACTATCTGAGCAGCAACATCGCGTTTCTCCAATACCTTATAAGTAGTAACAGACGCAACAGCTGCACTTACCGCCACCACCGTTGCACCTAAAAACAAATTTCTAATTTCTTTTTTCATAACTTCGATTCAATAATTTGTTAAATTCTGCATTTGCTTATAACATTTATACCGCAAATATATACACAAAAAGATTGACTAATAAGGAATGTAGCTCATTTTTGCCATCATTTAACAATACAAGCATAGCATTAACAATTCTTGCACATTAAAGACATCCATTTTGCATTTGTTCAACATACATGTACATAATCATAGAGGCATATTGCATACAAAAAATATCACTCGGATAAAAATAAAAATGATTATGCGATATTATACCTAAAACCTAAAAGTATAATTCCTATCTTTCAATGGAGAAAAAACTATTTTTATAAGCTCCTGCCCTTCAAGGGGAGATTGCGTAATAAGCAATGTTTGCTTAATGCGAAGCTCGGCTACGCTCGTTTACAATTGCAAGCAAGCTCGCATTGTACTCGCTGGCACGAGCTTTGCGACGACGGAAAATTCGTGCAAACGAGAGCAGAATGTAAACTTGTTTATATTCTGCCGAGTGCAGCCGAATTTCGAAAAATTCAGTGCTTTAGCTTCCCAAAACTATAGCAAGCGAGTGAATGGAAGTTTACTTACATTTACAACGAGCGAAGCATAGTTTCGATAACATCAAAGGAGTGCCGAGCTTTGCGAGGTCCATCAAAAAACGTAAGTTTTTGAAGACGGAGGGGTTCTGCCTGCGTTACATGGGCCATTGCTGTTATATGGGCAAAGAACCCCATCCGAGAATTATCTCTGTCGGAAAAATTCTCTCGTCCCCCTTCAATAGAGGGACAGCTTTTTAAGCTACTGATTTACGTCGATATTGCAATGCGCTATTGCATTTTAGGTAATAAATTTGACAATCATTAAATAAAATTCTCCCGAAAGTTTTAAAATAGCAGAAGCAATGCTTAACTTTGCAGCCGCAAAACAGTCGGACGGTCTGTCGCCGTTGCTTTTGGCAAGGGAGGAAAGTCCGGGCAGCACAGAGCATTCCACTTCCTAACAGAAAGCTGTCTGCGAAGGCAGAGTAACGTAGAAGAAAATAACCGCCCGCAAGGGTAAGGGTGAGAAGGCGGGGTAAGAGCCCACCGGTCGTGCAGCGATGTACGAGCCGTGCGTCTTGGGAGCTGCAAGTTCATGTATACCGGCATTTGAGGGCTGCTCGTCCGAGCCGGAGGGTAGAACGCTTTAACCCTGTGGCGACACAGGGTATAGATGAATGACAGACACCCGTCCAACGGGCACAGAACCCGGCTTACAGGCCGACTGTTTTCTTTTCTAAGTTCAAGCGGGACATCTTTTTTGAAAAGATGTCCCGCTTGAACTTACTATATTATCATACAGTTTCTTTATACCAAATGAGCAATATGCTCCTCGCGGTCGCCACACAACAGGTCGATTACAGGAATCTCAATCATGGTGTAACAACCGGGCTGTTGTCTCATAGTGGCACGCGCTGCACACACAAGCACCTGACCTGTGAGAGCAGGATTGTTTATGCGCATATTGAACTCGAACAACTGATTCTGAGTAGTGCCCGACACACCTTTGCGTGTAAGGTTTACACCGTGTCCCATATCAAGAAGTTCGTTCACGCAAGGCACCTGAATAACATGTGTTTCGTCATTCACAAAGTAAGCATCGGCCTTGATGGCAGCAGCAACCTTCTCGAAATCGTATCCCTCCTTCACCTCGATATACACCATACGGCGGTGAATACCGGTACCGGTAGGAATAGTCATTGACAAGGCAGCTTGAACACCCTCGACAGCCTTAACAGCCACAGTGTGTCCCATGCTCATGCCAGGGCCGAAATTGGTGTAAGTGATACCATTGGGAGCAATAGCCTGCAACAGCGTTCTTACCACAGAGTCGCTTCCGGGGTCCCATCCTGCCGAGATAACAGATACCGCACCACCCTTCTTTGCACTCTCGTCGAGTGAACGGCGCAAGGACACAATCTGCGAATGAATATCGAAACTGTCGACAGTATTTATACCCGCTTCGAGAATCTGTTTTGCATACTCCTCAACACTTCTTGTAGGTGTAGAGAGAATAGCGACATCCACATCCTCAAGCTCACTTATCTCCTTAACAACAGGGTACTTTTCGAGCTCGGCAGGTTTATTTTCGGCACCCGCACGACGCACAACACCTGCAACCTCAAAATCGGGCGCACTCTCCAAAGCCTGCAAGGCATACTTTCCAATATTGCCATATCCAACGATGGCAGCTCTTATCTTTTTCATATATAATACCTATAAATCTTTTTTTTAAAAAACCTCTGCAAAAATAGTGCAAGCCGAGTGTAGAACAAAATAAATTCCAATTTATTTTTTATACCGAGGCGAAGCCTATTTTCGGCGAAAGCCAAAAAGAAAGCGAGTGTTTTTTCTGTGAATGTCAAAAAAAATTTGCCCAAAAGCATAATTTATTCCAAATAAATATTACCTTTGCCACGCAAAAAAGGAAAGATGCCAGAGTGATCGAATGGACCGGACTCGAAATCCGGCGTACGGTTCTACCGTACCGTGGGTTTGAATCCCACTCTTTCCGCACAAAATAAAAAGGAAGAAAATCCAAGTTTACTTGAGAGTTCTTCCTTTTTATTATGTGCAAGGATGCCCGCGGCAGCGTAGGGATGGGCAAAGCCCATCCCACTCTTTCCGCACAAAATAAAAATATTGGTGTCCGGTAAACGAATTTAATTCTTTTAAAATTCGATATTTAAGCTTGTATAAGCCCCTATTCCTTTTTTGATACAAATTTGAGTGCAATGGTTTAAACTCCTCCTCTTGGATAAGAGGACATTGCGTAATAAGCAATGTTTGCTTTATGCGAAGCTCGGCTGCGCTCGTTTACAATTGCAAGCAAGCTCGCATTGTACTCGCTGGCACGAGCTTTGCGACGACGGGAGCTTTAGCTCCCTAAAACTATAGCAAGCGAGTGAATGGAAGTTTACTTACATTTACAACGAGCGCAGCATAGTTTCGATAATATCAAAGGAGTGCCGAGCTTGCGAGGTCTATTCAAACGCTATCGCGTTTGAAAACGGAGGAGTTTGATGGTTTTGCTTGCGTATTCTTTCAAACTCCCTCCCCCTTTGGGTACTCCCTCTTATCCAAGAGGGAGAGTTGTTTACCTTGTTTTTGAAGACGGAGGAGTTTTAAAACATCAGCAGAATAAAAATTTACCGAACAGCAATATAATAAAAAGGAAGAAAAATCCAAGTTTACGCTGTCCATCCGCATTTGCAATGCGTTCACACCTAAGATTCACAATAGTTTTTTAAGCGCATCACAGATGCTTATACTCTACCTTTCGCGTTGCAAACGCGAAAAGACTCCGCTGTCCATCCGCATTTGCAATGCGGATGCTTTGAGTATCAGCATTTACAATGCGTTCACACCTAAGGTTCACAACAGTTCTTTTTTAAGCGCATCACATATGCTTATACTCACTCCTTCGCGTTGCAAACGCGAAGAGACACAGACGGCCGAATAATCGCTTTCAATGTTGCCATAATCCTCTAACATTCTCAAACTATTCTCAAACAATTTCGCTTTACTTGTAGGCAAATATAGCTACAAGTAACAAATTTCACACTAAATTTTTCTGATTGTTTTTAGTAGAGTTGAACAACCCCAACGCGACTCAAAGCACTTAAACTATTGATTTTCAGTTTATCACAAGAAGAAATTTCATTATTATTCTCCCGCTTTTTACAGTGATTCCGGTGGGATTCAAACCCACGACCTTCAGAACCGGAATCTGACGCTCTATTCAGCTAAGCTACGGAACCATATATTACAGCAAGCATTACTGCTTGCAAAATTAGACGCAAAGATACTACACAAACTGAAAAATCTCACAAAAAAGCGGCAAAGATTTAGAAAAATTTAAAGAATATGCACAATCGGGCACAATTATTCACAAAAATGAAATTAAATATCTAAATTTGTGGGATTAATAATCCCACGAAGATAGGCGGCACTCGTCGGAAGATATTAAAGTAAACTTTATATCTCACTCGTTGGCACTATCATTGAAGGACAATAGTCCCACGAAGATTAGCAAAAATATAAAAACCACATAAACACAACCATCATGCTAAAAAAACTTAGAAGAACAATTGCCTGCATCTTCCTTGCAGCAATAACACTGCTCTTCCTCGACTTCACAGGAAGCCTGCACGCATGGTTCGGATGGATGGCAAAAATCCAGTTCCTGCCGGCCCTGCTATCACTCAATCTGCTGATTGTAATATCACTGGTAGTGCTGACAATCATATTCGGCAGAATATACTGCTCGGTTATATGTCCATTGGGAATAATGCAGGATCTCTTTGCACACCTCGGCCTCAAGAGCAAGAAGAACAGATACGGCTACTCGCCCGCGAAGAACATACTGCGATACACGGTGCTTGCACTCTTTGCGGCAGCCATCATTGCAGGCATCAGTTCATTCGTATCGTTGCTTGCACCATACAGTGCATACGGACGCATTGCCGGCAATCTGCTCTCACCGCTGTGGATAGGCGCAAACAATCTGCTCGCCTACATAGCCGAACGTGCCGACAGCTACGCATTCTACTCCGTACCCCTATGGATAAAAAGCATAGCAACATTTGCCATCGCAGCAGCCACACTCATCATCACCGGCACACTCGCATGGCGCAACGGCCGAACATACTGCAACACCATCTGCCCCGTAGGAACACTGCTCGGTACCCTCTCGCGCTTCTCAATACTGAAACCGGTAATCGACACCACCAAGTGCAACAGCTGCGGACTATGCGCACGCAACTGCAAGGCAGCCTGCATCGACAACAAGAACCATACAATCGATTACAGCCGTTGCGTTGTATGCATGAACTGCATCGACAACTGCAAAAAAGGCGCAATCAGCTACACTGTACGCAAAAAGGCCGTTGCACCCGCAACACAGGAGACGGGCGACAACAACCTCTCACGCCGCAGCTTCCTATCTGCAACAGGCCTGTTGGCAGTAGCAAGCATAGCCAAAGGTGAAGAGAAGAAGATGCAGGCAGGACTCGCCGCCATCGAAGAGAAGAAAGTCCCCAACCGCGAGACACGCATCGTTCCTCCCGGTTCACAGAGCATCAGAAATATGGCAGCACACTGCACCTCGTGCCAACTGTGCGTATCAGTTTGCCCCAACGAAGTGTTGCGTCCCTCGGAAAAACTGGAAACATTCATGCAACCCGAAATGTCTTACGAAAGAGGATACTGCCGTCCCGAATGTACCCGATGCAGCGAAGTGTGCCCCACAGGAGCCATCCGTCTCATCACCAAAGAGGACAAGTCGGCAACACAGATAGGACACGCAGTAGTAATAAAGGAGAACTGCGTAACAATGACCGACGGAGTAAATTGCGGCAACTGCGAACGACACTGCCCCGTAGGAGCCATCAAGATGATACCCTCCGACCCGCAACAGAAATCATCGCCCAAAATCCCCACCGTCAACCTCGAAAAATGTATAGGTTGCGGCGCCTGCGAAAACCTCTGCCCCGCACGTCCGCTAAGCGCAATATATGTAGAAGGACACGTTACACACAGAACAATTTAGAAGTTTCTCAAACACTCCAAACCATGAATAAGGACAACAACAAAAATATAAACCGCCGCGAATTTCTCAAACGTTTCAATACAGCAGCTGCTGCCATAGGCACAGCATCACTCGTCGGCTGCAAAGACGGCAACAGTGCAAGCACCTCATCCGCCGGCACCAAAACCCCTAAAGAGGGAGGAATGACTTACCGCACCACCCCCACCACAGGCGACAAAGTATCACTGCTCGGATACGGCTGTCTGCGTTGGTTCTCACTGCGCGACAAGGAGACAGGCATCATAGACCAGGAGGGAGTGAACGAATTGGTAGACTACGCCATTGCACACGGCGTCAACTACTTCGACACCGCGCCCGTCTACTGCGACGGCGAATGTGAGCGCGTAACAGGCATCGCCCTCAACCGTCACCCAAGAGACAAATTCTATATCGCTGCCAAAATATCCAACCTCACCCCCGACACATGGAGCCGCGAAAAGACACTCGAAATGTACGAGAACTCCTTCAAGGAGCTTCAAATGGACTACATCGACTATGAGCTTCTCCACGGCGTAGGCATGGGCAAAGGCATAGAAGAGTTCGAAGCAAGATTCATTGACAACGGTGTACTCGACCACCTGCTCGAAGAACGCAAGAAGGGACGCATACGCAATCTCGGCTGGTCGTTCCACGGCGACGTAAAAGTATTCGACCACCTGCTTGCACTGCACGACAGCGGCAAGTACACATGGGACTTTGCACAGATACAGCTCAACTATGTCGACTGGAAACACGCACAGGAGGAACACCCCCGCAACATCAATGCCGACTACCTCTACGGCGAACTTGAAAAGCGCAACATCCCCGCAGTAATAATGGAACCACTGCTCGGAGGCCGTCTCGCAAACGTACCCGACCACATATCGCTGCAACTGAAAGAGCGCGACCCCGACAAGTCAATAGCATCATGGGCCTTCCGCTTCGCCGGCACACGCCCCGGCATCCTCTCCGTACTCAGCGGAATGCCATACATGGAGCACCTGAAGGAGAACGTGGAGACATTCTCCCCCATCGAACCACTCTCACAAGAGGACATGGACTTCCTCGACTCCACCGCCCAGCAGTTGCTGCGCTACCCCACCATCCCCTGCAACGACTGCAAATACTGTATGCCCTGCCCCTACGGACTCGACATACCCGGCATATTCATACACTTCAACAAGTGCATCAACGAAGGCAGAATGCCTCTCACCTCACAGGACCCGAACTACCGCGAAGCACGCCGCGCCTTCCTCATAGGATACGACCGCTCGGTGCCCAAGTTGCGACAAGCCAACCACTGCATAGGATGCGACAAATGCCGCGCCCACTGCCCGCAAAGGATAAACATCCCCTTCCAGATGAAACGAGTAGACCGATTCGTAGAAGACCTGAAGCAGGAACGCGAATTCGACACAACGACATACATTTGGGCAAGATGACCACGCAAAATGAAGCGCACTTCACGAATAGGAGGTGCGTTTCATTTTGTAGCAATATGGCACAGCCGTTTTATATTGAATCCACGTAAAACAACGTCAGTTCGATATAAGGGAATATGATACAGATACAATCATTAAGCACAACCTCGAAATTGGCAGACAATCATCAAGGTCATGCGTATTCTTGACAAGTCCGTACTTAAACTGACAACATTCAAGAACATCTTCAACCATTCAAGCAAGGGAAGGAGAGAATGATGGACAACCCGGTTTGCGGCCTTGACACAATTAATATTTTTTAACTCATAATAATGTAATAATTTTATAATTTATATTATATTTGTTTCTGAGTAATAACAATCTAATAATACATTTTATATGAAAGAAAAAATTACATTTAAAGTGGTAGTAGCGCCCCAAAAAGAGAACTTGAGTTTCTTTGAAAGAGAAATTTGTGCGGCCAAGTGCTGCTGTTATGGTTGTAGCGGCGATTTATGTGGCGTATGAAAAAATGGTCCAAGTATAACCATATCATTCCATCCGAACGATATGGTTTTCTTTTATTTAATACCATGAATGGTTGTTTATTATGTATTGACAAAGACGATATTAAACCATTCATTCAGTTGAGTAATGTTGAGGTTCCTGATATTTCACAAGAAGATATTGACAATCTATCCAACTTGGGTTTTTTAGTAGAAGAACATGAAGATGAATTAAATTGTGCATGGCATATCAATGAAGTCCTAAGGCGCAGGTACGATCCAACTGTTATGAACTTAACCATTGCAGTTACAAGGGATTGTAATTTCAACTGTATTTATTGTTATGAGACAGACAGACCTGCTATTTATATGGATGAAAGAATCGAAGAGGCTATTATACAGTTTGTAAAGTCTAATAAATCTTTAAAAGCGCTAAATGTTGTCTGGTACGGAGGTGAACCATTAATGAATTTTAGAAGCATTTCTCGTCTTACAAAAAAATTTCTTGAGTTGGGCATTGAGTATACAGCTGAAATAATCACCAATGGCTCTCTTTTATCGGAAGCAATATGCAAGCAATTTGCATCTTTGAACATCAACAAAGCGCAAATAACACTTGATGGATTTGAGGATATACATAATTCTAGGCGGCCATTTAGAAATGGAGGACCAACATATAATAGAATAGAAACGGGCATCGAATGCCTACTAAAGAATCATCCAACAATCCATATCAATATTCGTTCTAATATAGACATAAGGAATAAGGAAAGTTTTCACTCGTTCCACAAATATATACTAGAGCGCTTTGCTAATGATTCAAGAGTAGAATCTTATACAGGTTTTGTAGAAGATATATTAAATTCAGGTTGTTCAGCCGAAAACCTTAATATCTCAAATTTATCGCAAAAATCCGACTATATGGTACAGAATACAAATAACGGTGTGGCTATGCGATTACTGCCTGAGAAGTGTTTCCAAACTTGTATAGCTAACAATTGCTATAGTTTTCTTATTGACCCTTTAGGCGAAATATATAGGTGCTGGATTGCTATGTGTGATAAAAAATATAAATTAGGCAATGTACTTGATGTTAAAAATTTCGACTACAAAAAAGATGCTCTTTTTATGAGCGCGACAGATTATATTTTTGATGAAAAATGCCGTAACTGCAGTGTTTTCCCTATTTGTGATGGAGGCTGCCCATTAAAAAGGATAAAAAGCATATTTGAAAAAGGCGAGAGAAATAAGTGTTACTCCAATAAACTGTTGACACTTGGTCGGTATTTAGAGTTGTATTGCGATTCTTTGAAACAAATATGAGTCCGAATTTAGCATAAGCAATCATTTCGTTGAATATTGGGGAAATAACGATAATAAATTATTCAAACTACAACCGCCATATTCCCGATGTTAAAGTTTCCGAGGTTCATTGTTCGGCAGATGATTTTCGGCAGATGATTTTCCGAAGCATTTACGAGACATCAAGAAAATTCCATTTATACTGGAAACATAAATACTCTTTCTATCTCTGCATCTTGCATATGATGCATTCTTACTGACCTTAAGAGGCTGCGCTAAACTTGTTTTAGTGCAGCCTCTTATGCTATCAAGATATTGATTTCATATAGGAAAAATATGGGAAAAAGCCTCGCAAACACGGCACTATATTAACATTATAACCCTATAACCGCCGAGACACCGACAGCCCCCGGCGAAGCAACAGGGCAAAGAGCAACGCGATGTTCCTTGGCAAAAGGAGTAGTGATTACGATTGCACAACCGGCACCAATTGCAGCACCGGCAATCACATCCCACACATCGTGCCTGTCGGCATACACCCTGCCCCACGCCACATACCCGCTGATGGCATACGCAGGCAATGCATACTTCCATCCGTAGCGTTGCTGAATGAAAGTGGCACCCATGAAAGCCACCCCGGCATGGTTCGAAGGGAAAGAATGAGAATCACTGCCATCGGGCCGCTCCTTCTTGACCGTATATTTCAGAGCATAAGCAGCAGCCACACTTGCCGCGCCACTGCCCACAAGTTGCACTAAGCCATTTTTGTCTCCCTCGATAAGAGAAATGACACCTCCCACGGCAGAAGGCACAAACATGGCAACATCGGTAGAAAAATCGACAGCCTTGCGCGATTGTGCCGAAACTACAGAAAAATATGCTGAATACAAAAACAGCAATACAAAAACAAAAGTTCTATTCATAAATATGCCGATATAAAAACACCCCCTCAACCATCATCCATTGCTTGTAAAAGACAAAAATACAACAAAGTAAGTAAAAAATAATCCATTAAATTATCAAAAATCGTTTAGATTCTATATTTTTGCAATCGAATAACGAAAAAACAGACAAAACAATGTATCTACACAAAGAGTTGGAGACGATGACTCGTCCCGAAATAGAAAAGCTGCAGCTCGAAAGACTGAAAAAGACAGTCAATCACTGCATAAACTCACCCTTCTACAAAAAGCGATTCGAAGAGATAAACCTAAAGCCCGAAGATATACAAACACTCGACGACCTTCGCAAGATTCCCTTCACCACCAAGCAGGACCTGCGCGACACCTACCCCTTCGGCATCGCCTCGGTACCCCTTGAAAAGGCAACCCGCCTGCACTCATCGAGCGGCACCACAGGCAACCCCACAGTAATTCTGCACACACAGAAGGATCTCGACGAATGGGCAAATGCCGTAGCACGCTGTCTGCACATGGTAGGACTGCGCCCCACAGATGTATTCCAGAACTCATCGGGATACGGTATGTTCACCGGAGGTCTCGGATTCCAGTACGGTGCCGAGCGTCTGGGAATGCTCACCGTACCCGCAGCAGCCGGCAACACAAAGCGACAGATAAAGTTCATGACCGACTTCGGCACTACAGCCTTACATGCCATACCCAGCTACGCTGCACGCATCTACGAAGTGATGGAGGAGATGGGTGTAGACCCACGACGCGACACAAAGCTGAAGACCCTTATCATCGGCGCAGAGCCCCACTCCGAGGAGCAACGTCGCCGCATTGAGGAGATGCTCGGAGTGAAGGCATACAACTCATTCGGAATGTCCGAAATGTGCGGTCCCGGTGTAGCATTCGAATGTACCGAGCAGAACGGTCTTCACATTTGGGAGGACTACTACATTGTAGAAATAGTAGATCCCGAGACACTCGAACCGGTACCCGAAGGCGAAGTTGGTGAACTTGTGCTCACCACCATCAACCGCGAAGCAATGCCTCTGCTCAGATACCGCACACGCGACCTCACCCGCGTACTTCCGGGCGAATGTCCCTGCGGACGCCACCACAAACGTCTCGACCGCATGAAGGGTCGCAGCGACGACATGATAATCCTCAAGGGTGTGAACATCTTCCCCATACAGATAGAGACCATCCTGTTGCAGTTCAAAGAGCTCAGCACAGACTACCTCATAACATTGGAGACAGTAGAGACCAACGACGAAATGACCATCGAGGTGGAACTCAACGAACTCTTCACCGACGACTACGCACGTCTACAATCACTCACACGAGAGATTACCCGCCAGCTGAAGGACGAAATACTCGTAACTCCCCGAATAAAACTCCTCCCCAAAGGAGCGCTTCCCAAGAGCGAAGGTAAGGCTGTGAGAGTAAAAGACCTGCGCAAGACATTTTAGGGTTGTGCCATCGTAAAAATAAACAATATACTCGAAATAAACTCAAAAATCGTCTCAAAAGTTGCGGTTAAACGAGCGCAATGTGAACTTGTTCACAGATTGCACAGCGAGTGACAGCAACTTCAATCATGTTAACTAATTTACAGAACCACCCTTTTAAAAACCAATAAAAACATACAGATATGACAATACACCAGCTATCCGTATTCATGGAAAACAGACAGGGAACACTGCAGAAAGTGCTCGACCTGTTGAAAGAGGGAAACATACAGTTGATAGCCAGCACCATTGCCGACACCACAGAGTACGGCATATACCGCATCATCTGTTCAGAGCCCACACGCGCATACGAAACCCTGAAGAATGCCGGCATATCAGTGAACCTCTCTGATGTCTTTGCCATAAAACTCGAGAACGAAGTAGGTCGCGCCGCCGACACCGTAAAAATCTTCAGCGAAGCGAATATAGGCATCTCATACCTCTATTCATTCATGCTTGGCGACAAGGGAATTATGGTATTCCGCACAGACAATGCGGAGCGCACACGCGAGACAATCATCCTGAACAAACTCGACTTTATAGCAGAAAAGGACTTGTCCAAAATGTTGTAACATACAACAGGATAAATAATGAGTCCCGAAGACTATGTGTTTTCGGGACTCATTATTTATCAAGGGAGATTCAATATATAGTAATTTAACGCGAGTTCGATATTATTAGTGTCCGGTAAATTTTTATTCTGCTTATGTTTTGAACTCCTCCGTCTTCAAAAACGAGTTTTTGAATCCACCTCCTCTTCAAGAGGAGGAATGTAAATTCCTGAAAATTACTAATATCTGACATTCTCCCTCTTGAAGAGGGAGTGCCCGCAGGGCGAGGGAGTTCCAATCATTGATTTAAATTTGTCTTATTAAAAAATTGGGGCTTGTAGTTACTTAAATATCGAATTTTAAACGACCTGAATACGTTTACCAAACACTAATAGTTCAATATAAGAGAAAATGTAAATATTTATCAAAAGTATTACAATAAATTTAATACATTTTTATGATACAGCCGGGAATTAGCTACCTTCTAAAAATCCTATACCCACAGCCTCTATACCCAGCTGCCGCATAAAATCCTTTCTGCATGAAATCAGAAATCCACTGCTGACCGTTCCACATCTGTATGTGTCCCCAAATATGACCGTCAACTTTTGGAAAGACCACAATATCGCCCGTCTGCGGAGTGTATCCTTCGGCAGCAACCTCATCAAAGCCCAATTGCGGCAACAGCCAAGAGTAAGCGTAAGCCGGCAAGATATATGCAGGGGAACCACCCGCGTGCAACGCCTTCATCACATACCATGCGCAACAATTACGCGACTTTTTTTCCGCATTTGCTGTTACATAAGCAGCAGCCTTTGCACTGTCGTAACTGCAAAATCTTGCACACTGCGGCACAACGAATATTGCCGTTGCTACTATCAGCACCAATGTTGTAAATATGTATCTAACGGTTCTCATCATTATTAAAATACAAAGTACTATCTCCTAAAGTCCTAATTTTAGCATTACAATTATGACTAGTATATGGAATAAAAGTCATAATATCACTAATAACATTATAATTCTCATTATTTTTAAAATATTCTAGAAGCTGTTTGAATTTTATTTCGGAATTATTTGAGAGGTATTTTGAGTAGATTTTCTTTCGCATTTTGCAGGGAATAGCGGGCTATTTCCAAAAAATAAGAAAGAAAAGATGCCAAAATAGACTCA
>SUXT01000040.1 GCA_015060835.1 Bacteroidales bacterium | reverse complement strand
CCTAAAAGAATAGTTTTAACTCTTTAAACCATTGAATTTTAATCAATAAAACTCTCCCTCTTGGATAAGAGGGAGTACCCGAAGGGGGAGGGAGTTCGAATGAAGACACAAGCAAAAAGTTTCAAACCCCTCCGTCTTCAAAAACTGTCGTTTTTGAATCCACCTCCCCTTTAAGGGCAGGAACTTTTTAGAATAGTTTTTTATCCATTAAAGGATGGGGTTGTGCTTTTTAGGTATAATATCGCATAATCATTTTATTTTTAATAAAATTTATACAGCTTCTAAGAAAAACAGCTACAATTTTTTGTAAGTTTGCAGACTGATAGATAAACACTGCATGAAACGTTACCTTATTATATTATTGCTTATATTGTCGCTACCTGTAAGAATGCAATCACAAAGCGTCGGACTTGTGATGAGTGGCGGCGGTGCCCGAGGCCTTGCACACATCGGTGTCATCAAGGCTCTCGAAGAGAATAATATACCCATAGACTACGTTGCAGGAACCTCTATGGGCGCAATAATTGCAGCACTCTACGCCATGGGGTACTCACCCGAAGAGATGGAAGAGGTGATAGCTTCCGACGAATTCAAAAGGTGGTACAGCGGCAAAAAAGGCAAGGAGGAGATATTCTATTTCAGACGCAACGAGGAGACTCCCGACATACTCAACCTACGCATGGATACCCGCGACTCCATACGCATAGTGATGCCCTCACTGACCCTTGTAGACCCTACGCAGATGAACCTTGCATTCATGCAGATGTTCAGCGAGGCAAATGCTGCGTGCAAAAACAATTTCGACAGTCTGATGGTACCATTCAGGTGCGTGGCATCAGATGTCTACAACAAGCAACAGGTTGTATACAGCAAAGGAGAACTTGGCGATGCAGTCAGAGCCTCCATGAGTTTTCCATTAGTATTCAAGCCGATAAAAAAGGACAGCGTACTGATGTACGACGGAGGAATATACAACAACTTCCCCGCCGATGTAATGCAACACGACTTTGCCCCCGACATAATGATAGGCAGTGTAGTGAGCAAGAATCCCACCCTGCCCAAAGAGGGCGACCTTATGAGTCAGGTAGAGAACCTTGTGATGAACAAGAGCAACTACACACTGCCTGACAGCAACGGTATTCTTATAAACATGAAGCTCGACAACATATCGTTACTCGAATTTGACAAGCTAAAGCAACTATCCACGCTCGGATACAACAAGATGAGCGAAAAGATGGACAGTCTGAAGATGCGCGTCCACCGACGCACAAGCGCAAGCGAACTGAAGGAGAAACGCGACAAATTCAAGGCACGCATTCCACGGTTGCGCTTCAAGAGGATAGAGATAAGCGGCATCCCCGAAGAACAGCAAAAATACATAAAAAACGAGTTTCACAAGGACGATGACGACATCTTCACTCTCGCCGAGTGCCGCAAGGCATATTTCCGTCTTCTGTCAGGCAACGCAATCTCCTCGATAATACCTCACGCCATATACAACGCAAAGGACAGTACCTATACCCTGCAATTGGATGTAGAGATGCGCGAACCATTGTCGCTGCACGTCGGCGGCGCCATCTCCACAAGCATATCCAACCAGATATATCTGGGTGCACACTACAGTGGTGTAAAAAACCAGCCCAATGAGCTTATCCTCGATGGTCAGGTGGGCAACGCATACAACAACATACAGTTGAGCGGTCGCCACGACTTCATGATAGGAGTACCCGTATCGATGAAATTCATCGCCACACACTCCCTCATAAACTACTACAACAAATACTATATGTTCGCCGAGCAGAGCGACATCGTGCTCAACCGCGAGCGCGAGACATTCGCAAAATTGAAAATCTCGCTCCCATTCCTTATGAGGAAAAAAGCAGAGTTCGGCATAGGCTTCGGGCAGATAAAGGACGAATACATTCCATCGAAAGAGATAAACCTCGACACACCCCATCAGGACGAGAACAAGATGACACTCTTCGGCGCCATAATGAAGTTTGAGGGCAACACACTCGACTCAAAGGCATACCCCACAAGCGGTTCGTATGAGTCGCTCGTAGCACAAGCATTTTCCGGCCAGGGAAAATACAAAGCCTACCATAGCATAGGCATCAAGAAGCACAACCAGTCGTGGTTGCAGATGAGTTATACACGCATAGACTACTACAATCTCTCGCGCCACTTCTCACTGGGCACCTACCTGAAAGGCTACTACTCCACTATAGGCCTTTCCGACACCTATCAGGCATCAATGATGCAGGCAGGTGCATTCACCCCAACGATGAACAGTCTCTTCAACTACGACCCTGCCTACCGAGCATATCAATATGGTGCAGCGGGCATAATGCCGGTCTACAAGATAAACGACATACTGCAACTGCGCGGCGAGTTGTACGGTTTTCTCCCTTATAAGACTATCGGCGAAAAGCCCGACGGCGGGTCATACTACAAGAAACATTTCGACGGCTTCGAATATATCGCACAAATAGCAGTAGCATGCAAATTTTCGTCTCTTACAATTTCGGGGTGGGCCGACTACTACAGTTCGCACAAAGAGCGGCTGAAAGTGGGACTCACACTCGGCTGGTTCATGTTCAACGAAAGATTCATCGAGCAATAGCCGACCGAAATAGGCGGACAGTGAGAGATTATTGCACATTTCTGTAAAAAAAAGCACAAATTGTTTGGTACATAGAAATTTTTGAAGTACCTTTGCACCGCAAACGAGAAAGGTCCCGTAGCTTAACTGAATAGAGCATCTGACTACGGATCAGAAGGTTACAGGTTTGAATCCTGTCGGGATCACTCAAAAGGCAGAAAACAATGCCTTCTCGTTGGCAAAAACATCATAAAAAGGATGGTCTCGTAGCTCAACTGAATAGAGCATCTGACTACGGATCAGAAGGTTACAGGTTTGAATCCTGTCGGGATCACACTAAAAGGTTGAAGCTAACAAGTTTCAACCTTTTCTTTTTCCACATACCTTCCCACACAAAAGCCTATGAAAAGAATTTGCGATTTCATATCGGGCAACATGGCACTGATAGTGCTTGCCGCAGCAGTAGCGGCACTTATATTCCCCGCACCGCTCGCATCGGTAGAGATGAAGACAATAAATCCACTGCTCGGAGTAATCATGTTCGGAATGGGACTGACACTCAAAACAGATGATTTCCGCACCGTACTGAGCCGGCCGAAGGATATACTCATCGGATGCGTTGCACAATTCCTGATAATGCCGGGTATAGCATGGCTGCTTGCAAAAGCACTTGCATTGCCACAAGAGGCGGCATTAGGCATAATACTCGTAGGTTGCTGCCCGGGAGGAACCGCATCAAACGTAATAACATACCTCGCAAAAGGCGACATCGCCCTGTCTGTAGGAATGACAGCCACTTCCACCCTGCTCGCCCCACTGCTCACACCACTGCTTGTATGGCTACTGGCCGGCACATTTGTGGAAATTGACATAACAGGAATATTCCTTTCCATCGTCTACATAGTAATAACCCCTATCATTGCAGGAATCATTATACAGAAAAGAGCACCCATATTTACACGCAGGGTAACAGCCTATCTGCCGGCATTCTCATCGCTGACAATTGCATTTGTGGTTGCAATAATCGTGTCGCACACATCCGGCAAACTGCTCACAAGCGGAGTATCCATACTCGTTGCAGTTGTGCTCCACAATCTATCGGGACTCATTTTGGGATACACAGCCGCACGCCTCATGGGACTGCCGCATAGTAAGCGCACAGCAATATCAATAGAGGTAGGAATGCAGAACAGCGGACTTGCATCGTCGCTGGCAGCAACACACTTCGCAGCCCACCCTCTCGCTGCCGTACCGGGAGCCATATTCAGTGTGTGGCATAATATAAGCGGCGCAATAGCAGCAAAATATTTCAGCAAGAAAAAATGAGAACAAACATAATCACAACCGCAATAATTGCACTCTCGGCAATCATAGCACTCAATTGGGGCATCCACCCGCAATTCGATAATTGGCAAGAAGGCAAATTTTCAGCCAATCGTGTCGCAGAAGATATAAAGGAAATATCCCGACACCCCCACTCCATTACAGATGACAAGGAGCGTGCCGAAGTACGTGACTATCTGCACAAAAGACTGGAGGAACTTGGCGGCAATGTTCAAATATTCAGATACGACAGCCTGCAAGGAGCAGGATTCACATTCGACGCATACAACATATATGCCGAATTTACACCCGCCGGCAAAACCGGCGAAGAAAGCTACCTAATGATGATAGCCCACTACGATTCCCGCTACCGTTGGGTACTCACTGGCGAGACAGAGGTCTCGCACGGAGCAGCCGACGACGGATACGGCATAGGCGTTATATTGGAGACAGTGCGGCTTGCATCTGCCTACCGCGACAAGTGGCAACAAGGAATAAAAGTGCTGTTCACCGATGGCGAGGAGGTAGGCATGATAGGAATGAAAGCCGCATACTCCCGTAACCCCGAAATTTTTGACAACGTAGGCCTTGCAATAAATGTAGAATCGCGCGGCACTTACGGCCCTGCACTGCTATTCGAGACCTCCCCAAAGAACAACAGACTCATGCAGCTGTACGACAGCCACGCACGTTTCCCCTACACCTACTCGCTGACAAATGTTGTCTACAAGTACATGCCCAACTCCACCGACTTTGCGATAATAATGGATTCCATCCCCGGATTCAATTTCGCCACAGTCGCAGACATCAACCACTACCACACAAGCCTCGACAGATACGAAAACATCTCACCGCAGACAATATTGCACTACGGACGACAGATTACACCCATAGTCGAACACTATCTGACCGATACGCGTTACAAGGAGGAAAAATATCTCTGCGGAGACGAAGAGAATATCAGCTTCACTATACCGATATTGGGCATGCTCAGTTTTTCGAAAAACGGCTACATACTGCTTAATGTAATAATCACACTGCTCTTTATAATGCTTTTAGTAAAGGAGGCCCGTAAACCCGCCTTTACTGCAAAAAGACTTCTCACCACACTCGCAACCATACTTGCAGGGGCTACACTCGCAACAGCCACAGGCATGCTCACGACATGGCTCTGCACAAAGATGTCAGGAGTAAAATTCAGTCTCTTCGGGATAACGGCAGGCATCCCATACGACAACAAGGCAATACTCCTCTGCCTGCTTGCAATAGCAACAGCAACAATAACCCTATGCACAAAATGGATGAGAACGGATACTCTTCACCGCCCCGGACTATTACTGCACTCCACATTGCTGTTGCAAGGGATTTCAGGCATCGCTCTGCTTGCCACATTAGGCGAAAACATGATATTCTTCGTACCCTTTGCAGCAACAACCGCAGCTACACTCCTATGGAACATGAAAAAGTGGAGCATTTTTCCGTGGATGGCAATTGCGGTAATATCCCTTCACGCCCTCTCGTTCATATACATTGTTGCAATGGCGCTCACCATCGGAGCATTAAGCGCAATAGCCCTTCTCACATTTCTATACTGTATAAACATCGCAGTGCTTGCAGTCATGGCATGCAACAGGAAAAGCCCCATCAAGACGACCGGGCAGTAAACATTAAAAGGCCGCATCGCAATGATACAGCCTATAGGGAATTCCTGAATTAATTCAATTATTCAGCGGGAGTCTCAGCAGGTGCCTGCTCTGAGAAGTCGGGAACATTTGTGGGATTAACCACATTGTTCTCAATTGCATTCTGCTGCAAAAGGCTCTCCTCCGATACAGTTGCATGAGGAATTGAGTATGTTGCCACAATGCTGATTACAACCATGAAAGCTGCAAGGCTCCATGTTGCCTTCTCAAGGAAGTCTGTAGTCTTTCTTACACCCATAATCTGGTTGGATGATGCGAATCCCGCAGCGAGACCGCCACCTTTTGAGTTCTGGATAAGAACGATGAAGCACATCAGGATTGAAGCAATTACAATAAGGACAACGCTAAGTAAGTACATCTTATTTTCTTTTTGTATGTTTAACTATTTTTTCTAAAAATCTGATTTGGTCTGCAAAGTAACGGTTTTTATTCGGATATTCCAAATTTATTCGTTTAAGAATTTCAAGAGCCTTGTCATATTTGCCCTGTTTCAGGTAAATATTGGCCAAAGTTTCTGTAAATGTTGGTGTTTCATCCTCTTTACCGCCACCCGCGGCAACAGGTTTTGCAGCTTGTTGATTGTCTGCGGCAGGCTCATCCTCGTCCGACAAAGAGAGGGTTATCTTCTCCTCATCGCCTTCGAGAAATTTTTCTATAAGTTCCTGTCCGCGCATTTTGGGAGAGGAATCCGCAACATCTTCCTTTTCCGAAAGATATGCCGACACATAATCAACTGCAGCAGCCTCTTCGGCCTCCAGCGAGAAGCTGGCAGCCGGCAGAGTATCCAGAAAAGCATCAATAAGTTCCATTGTGCGGTCGACAGTGGGATTATCTGCCTCCTGCGGGATTGCGTCCGCTACAAGGTTGCCATATTCGCGCATAAGCTCGAAGAGCATACGGCGGTCTTTCAGATATAGAGCCGCACGACGCATCTCCTTGCCAAACTCAATATCATGCAGGATGTACAGGTTCTTCAGCAACAGCAGACGTGCAGCGTCAAAACATGGATACCTGCCGACCGTCACCCTGAGCTTGTAAAGAGTAGTCCTGTCGAGATTTTCGGGATGGGCTATGTAGTGTGCGAAATCCATAGTTTACCAGTTTGCCACAGCGGCATTGAAGATTGATTCCACAATCTCCTTTATCATTTGTGTTACAAGCTCTTCCTGTACCGATTCGAGCGACTGCGATGCCTCAAAATCGCGCACTGCCGAGAAGCTCCGCTCAAAGTCCTCGTCGTGATTGGTATTGTTGGTAAAACGCACATTGACCGTCATCTTCAACTGCACCATCGAAGAGTATCCGTCAGACGAAATAGACTTATTGAACTGGTCGTACGATGTTATCTCTCCGGCAAAGTGCAGATCTCCGCCATTCTTCACCTGAACAAGTTTCGTCTGCTGGACGAACACATCGTTCAATGTCTGGTTGAACATCTGCGCCATCGGTCCCCACTGGTATGCAGCTCTGTTCTGGAAAGGCTCCAGCGAGATTGTCTTTACCTTAGTGTAGTCAATTGAGGCTCCTGTGAGTTTGTAGCTCACCTTGCATCCCGCCAGCAGTATAAGGGTTACAGCCAGCAGCGAAGCGATTATTTTTCTGTATTTTTTAGTCGAGTCCATATTCTCTTATTTTTCTATAGAGGGTGCGTTCCGATATTTTCAGTTCTTTTGCTGCGTCGCGACGCTTGCCCCTGTGTTTTTCGAGTGCACGCAGTATTGCCTTTTTTTCCATGTCATCGAGGGAGTATGTCTCCTCGATATACTCTTCTGCTTCAGTTATCCCATGAGAGGATTCTTCGCTTATACCACCTATGGCAGGTATCTGTATTATATGCTGTCCGCCGGCAGGCACCACCAATTCGTTTGCAGGCGTATATATAGGAATATCCTTGTGTATTCCTCCACCTGCAAGCTCTTTCATCTGCGCTCTGAGTTCAGCTATTTCGCGGCGCATATCAAAGAGGATATTATACAGTATTTCGCGTTCACTCT
Organism: Bacteroidales bacterium; assembly: GCA_015060835.1. Classification (GTDB taxonomy): domain Bacteria; phylum Bacteroidota; class Bacteroidia; order Bacteroidales; family Bacteroidaceae; genus HGM04593. Next base: position 12,993 of record SUXT01000040.1, on the reverse strand, counting down.
CGAATGTCTTGCCACCGCCCGATGTCGGTACCGGCAGAGTTGTCCTGCCGCTGCTGTCGGGGAGATATTTTGCAAGAGTGGCGCCCGTTATTTCGCGCTGCATTTCGAGCAGGGATATCTGCTCGGCAACATTCTTCAACTGTCTGATGTTTCCGGGCCACGAGTATGCTATTATAGCATCACGCGCATCGTCGCTCAGCTGTATTCGGGGGACATTGTACTTGCTTGCGAAATCCATTGCAAACTTCTTGAAGAGCAGAACAACATCCTCGCCACGCTTGCGCAACGGGGGGATTGTAACGGGAACGGTATTCAGACGGTAGTAAAGATCCTCTCTGAATCGGCCCTCGCTTATAGCCTTCGGAAGATCGACATTTGTGGCACAGACTATTCTCACGTTTGTCTTTTCGACTTTGGATGAGCCCACCCTGATATACTCGCCATTTTCGAGCACACGCAACAGGCGGGCCTGTGTGGACATTGGAAGTTCGCCCACCTCGTCGAGGAAGATTGTACCGCCATCGGCCTCGCTGAAATAGCCGCGACGTTCGCTGACAGCATCTGTAAAGGCACCCTTTACGTGTCCGAAGAGTTCCGAATCAATGGTGCCTTCAGGTATTGCGCCGCAGTTTACCGCGAAGTATTTTCCATGCTTGCGTACACTGTTCTGGTGTATTATCTGCGGAAAATGCTCCTTGCCGACACCACTTTCTCCCGTTATAAGGACTGTGAGGTCGGTCTTTGCCACTTGTATTGCAATATCTATTGCTCTCAGCAGTTCGGGATTATTACCTATTATGCCGAACTGCTGCTTTATGCTTTGTATCTTGGATAAATCCATACTTCAATAGTTTCTCTTGTCAGTTTTGAGAAGCTGTTTATTGTCTATTCTGCGAAGATAGTAATTTTTTGCCAATAAATGGCATCTTTAGAAGCCGAAATGAACAGCGCAAATATAGAATTATTTTCTAATAAAATTCAAACAGCTTCTTATATCAGAAAGGGAAAAGCAACGGCAGTATAAGCACCATCACTATACCCATTATTATCTGCAATGGCAGACCGACCTTTACATAATCCATGAAGGTGTACTGTCCGGCAGGCATCACAAGCGCATTGGGCGGTGTGGAGAAGGGCGAAGCGAAACACATGCTTGCACCGACGGTTACTGCAAAGAGGAAAGGTGTCGGGTCTACCCCCACCTGCATTGCACTATGCAGAGCGATGGGAGCGAAAAGCACAGCCGTAGCCGTATTGCTTATGAACATAGTCATCAGTGAAGTTGTAAAGTATATTCCTGCAAGGAGAATATGCGGCCCATAATCGCCCAATCCGCTGACAAGAGTGTTAGAAATAAATTCCGACGCACCTGTTTTCTCAAGAGCGAGAGACATCGGCATCATTGCCGCGATGAGCACTATCGACTCCCAGTTTATGGTCTTGTACGCAGCCTCCACATTGCGGAAGCAGCCTGTGAGCACCATCAGAATACCGGCAATCATCACAGCCGTAACAGGAGCCACGGGGATAAAGTCGAACACCATCATGGCAATCATCAACGCCATGATTAAGGCTGCCACCGGAGCCTTATAGTCGAGAGTAACCTTGGCAGCCTCATCCAGAGGACGGCCTATTACCACCCACTCGCTATCCTCATTGCCGAGACGGGCAATATTTTCCCATGAGCCCTGCACAAGAAGCACATCACCTGTGTGTATATGCTCATCGGCAAAATCCTTGAGCATATATTCGCTTCTGCGGCGTATGCCGAGGACATTAAGGTTGAACTTCGCACGGAAATCGGAATTGCGTATAGTGCTGTTTATAAGGTTCGACGATTGCATGACCACAACCTCGGCAATGCCTATATTGTAGAAATCAAGCACATTGGCACCACCCTTTCCATTGCTATTTTTACTGAGAATCTCCAAAGAGTGCAGCCTCGCAAAGTTGAGTGCATATTCGCTCTCACCTGTAAGGTAGATGGTATCACCGGCCTCTATTTTGGTTGTAGGCGCAGTCATTTGCTGGGTTACTGTCTTCAGAAAACGGTTCGAAGAGGTCTCCCTGCGGCGCACTTCAAACACATTGAGCCCGTATCTGCCACGCAAGTCAAGTTCGGCGATGGTTTTTCCTATTATCGGCGACTTTTCGCCCACCCTCACAAGCGTAAGATTATTCGAAACACCATACTCCTTCACAAGCTCCTTGAGAGTCTTGCGGCGGTTGCTGTTCTTTTCCCCATCGCCGTGCGACTTCGAGAGGAAAATCTTGCTCAACGGGATAAGCACCACAAGCCCCACAAGCACGCAGACAACGCCTACAGGCAGGAATGAAAAGAATGACAATCCTTCGTAACCCGCACCAACAAGAGCATCGTGTATAATCAAGTTGGGAGGGGTACCGATAAGTGTCATCATACCGCCCATGCTGCTTGCAAAGGCAAGAGGCATAAGAAAGCGACCGGGAGGAATATCCGCGCTCATGGCTACACTCACCACAATGGGCAGCAACAGAGCCACCGTACCCGTATTGCTCACAAAGCCACCGATAGCCGAAGTTACAAGCATCACAAGCACAAAGAGACGCATTTCGCTCTTTCCTGCCAACTTCAGTATTTTTGAACTTATCATTTTGGCAAGACCGGTCTGAAAAATAGCTCCTCCGACCACAAAAAGCCCCACCATCATTATGACGACAGAATTCGAGAATCCCGACAGAGCTTCAGCCGGGGTAAGAATATCGCATAGCAGCAAAGCAACGAGTGCACATAACGCAACAACATCGGAACGCACCTTACCTGTAACAAAAAAGAAAATCGATAGTAGTAAGATAATACCTGTAACAATCACCGCACAATACTATTATATGGTTCAACAATACATAACAAGGAGCCACACAAATGCAACCCCCTACAAAAAGCACAAGGACACCCCAAAAGAATGCCATTGTGCAAATACGTTACAAAATTAGCCAATAAATTAAAACACAGCAATAACTAACATTTAAAAACTTGCAAAAAAAATTATAAAAGCACACAACGGGAAGAGCTGTTTTTCTCGACACACTCATCCATAAGCATCACTTCGAAACGGCGCAACCACTCAGGCGCAGCACCAAAACTGTCAATGACCACATGACTCTTGTCGCCCACCCTTATACCTATCACATATTTATATCCATCCCTCACATCACCCTCGTATAGAGGTTCGAGCGAAAAGAATCCCTGTCTGAGCGCATGTCCCACAAGCGAATCGAGGCGAGCATTGGGAATCCAGCTTTTAAAGCGCACATTCATCCTGTCGCTATACTCGTCGAGCATCTTCACATGGGCATAATCGTTGCCGTCACAACTCTCGTAACAGACCTCATAACTCTTCTTCTCCTTTTCATTATAATAAGTGAGCGACAGGGAGGTACCCGTTTCGCACCTTTTTCTTTCAAAAAATCCAAACATAACTGCACATTTTATCAATTACACAAATATGGGCAAAAAAGAGTGTTTCAAAGTTGCGATTTTATCACTTTCGCAACCACTCCTGCAAAAGCAGCCGCAACAAAGGCACACTTCACAACCAGAGGTGAAGCTGCGATTCTCATTCTCCTTACCATCACCAGCAACCGCTTGATATACAATCCACAGTCGCTGCACACCTCCTTGAATGTCATATACGCAGCATAGGATGTTCCAATTACAAAAACTGTAACCAAAAGATAGCAGATAGCAATACAAATTCCGTTCATAGCTTTGAGGTTTTATTGATTATGATGCAAAACTACTACCCCATTGTGTCAACTCTTGACACAGTTTATTTTAATTTGCAATTTTATCACAAAAAGACAGCAAATTCCCAAAAAGCGGAATCAGCCACAACTTTTAGCGCAATCGATTGGGCTATTTCGAAAAAGAGCACTACCTTTGCACCTTATTATAAAAAAGAGAATCAACAACAAAAAAAACATACGAATAATGGCAAAAGAACTTTTTACGGCAGAACAATATAAGATTGCCGACATCAGCCTTGCCGATTTTGGCCGCAAGGAGATAGAAATGGCACAGCACGAAATGCCCGGTCTGATGGCACTCCGCGAAAAATACGGAAAAGAGAAGCCCCTCAAAGGCGCACGCATCATGGGCTCACTGCACATGACCATCCAGACAGCCGTACTCATAGAGACACTCGCCGAACTTGGCGCAGAAATCCGTTGGGTATCATGCAACATCTACTCTACTCAGGATCATGCGGCAGCAGCCATCGCAGCAGCCGGCATCCCCGTATTTGCATGGAAGGGCGAGACACTGGCCGACTACTGGTGGTGCACATTGCAGGCCATGAACTTCTCGGGCGGTCTCGGCCCCAACATGATTGTTGACGACGGCGGCGACGCAACACTGATGATACATCTGGGCTACGCAGCAGAGAATGGCGACACATCCGTTCTCAACTACGAGGGTGCAGCAGAGGACGAGGTTGAGCTAAAGAAACTGCTCGCCGAAGTGCTTGCCCACGACAACACCATGTGGCACAGAGTGGCAAAGGAGATACGCGGCGTTTCCGAGGAGACAACCACAGGCGTACACCGTCTCTACCAGATGATGGAGAACAAGGAACTTCTCTTCCCCGCCTTCAACGTAAACGACTCTGTAACAAAGAGCAAGTTCGACAATCTTTACGGTTGCCGCGAATCGCTCGCCGACGGTATCAAACGCGCAACAGACATAATGATTGCCGGCAAAGTGGTTGTAGTAGCAGGCTACGGCGACGTAGGTAAAGGCTGCGCGCAGAGCATGCGCTCCTACGGTGCCCGCGTACTTGTTACAGAGATTGACCCCATCTGCGCACTTCAGGCAGCAATGGAGGGCTTCGAGGTTGTAACAATGGAAGAGGCCTGCAAGATAGCAAACATATTCGTAACCACCACCGGCAACGTCGACATCATACGCATCGACCACATGGAGCAGATGCCCGACCAGGCAATCGTCTGCAACATCGGCCACTTCGACAACGAGATTCAGGTGGACGCCCTCAAGAAATACGAAGGCATACGTTGCGTAAACATCAAGCCCCAGGTCGACCGCTACTTCTTCCCCGACGGCCACAGCATCATACTGCTCGCCGACGGTCGCCTGGTGAACCTCGGTTGCGCCACAGGACACCCCTCATTCGTAATGAGCAACTCATTCACCAACCAGACATTGGCACAGATAGAGCTCTTCACAAAGAACTACGAAGTAGGCGTATACTGTCTGCCCAAACACCTTGACGAGGAAGTTGCACGCCTTCACCTGGAGCGCCTCAACGTACACCTCACAAAGCTCACCCCCAAACAGGCAGCTTACATAGGTGTAAACATCGAGGGCCCCTACAAGTCCGACATTTACCGTTACTAACAGATTGCAGCGACAGCCCAATGGCAAAAGCAAAGACAATCTGTGTATATTGCGCATCAAGCAGCCGGGTGGACAATCTCTACATGGAGACAGCCACCCGGCTGGGCTTGTTGATGGCGCAGGAGGGAATAACACTCGTAACAGGCGGCGGACGACAAGGATTGATGTGTGCCGTGGAAGAGGGCGCACTCTCTGCCGGCGGTAAGGCTATAGGAGTAATCCCCCGCTTTATGATAGAGGCAGGATGGCACCACCAATCACTCACCGAACTGCGCATAACGGAGAACATGCACGAGCGTAAACAGCAGATGGCCGACCTCTCCGAGGCAGCCATCGCCCTCCCCGGCGGGTGCGGCACAATGGAAGAGCTGCTTGAGATAATCACATGGAAGCAGTTAGGACTCTACCCCCATCCGATAATCATCCTCAACATCAACGGATACTACAACTCACTCATCGACCAACTGCAACACGCCGTCGAAGAACACTTCATGGGCGAAATACACAGCCGTATATGGAGCGTAGCATCCACCCCCGAAGAGGCGCTCGCCATCATCGAAGAGACACCCGCATGGGATTCATCCGTAAGAAAATATGCAGCACTATGAGCGGAACCGGAATACCATACTTCATAGGCAACGACAATCTGTTGACCACTCTCTTCATGCTGACCACACTCGGAGCAGCATACATAATGGTGCTCAATGGCGGCAACATACTGCAACGTCTGAAAAACATCTTCTACTACACAGGAAATTCGAAGCCCTACAACAACCAGACGCACATCAACCGATTCAGCAATATAATACTTGACGGGCAAGCCATACTCTTCCTCTCCGTAGCAGCTTTCACAAGAACGCAATACAATGCAGAGACAAACACCGGACACACACATATACAGTGGCTGTTCTACTTTATAGCATTCTTTCTGTTCTTCATGTTCAAGCGTGCCGTATATGCAGCCATAAACAACATACTCTTCTCCAAGAAGCAAGAGACCGAATGGAAAGAGTTATATTTATTTACAATCAGAGTATCAGGATGTCTGCTTTTCCCTATGGTTGCAGCACAACTCGTTATTCCACATATAAATCAGGGAATCTTCACTGCATACCTTACTATCGTAGGTGTTTTATGTTTATTAATGTTAATTAAAGGATGCAAAAGAATTATTTTTCCGCAGAACAGGGGATATTTGGATATAATTTTGTACCTTTGCACGCTTGAAATTTTACCGATATTTGTAATTTTCAAAGCAACGGAAAAACTGAATACATTTATAACGATAAATTTTTAAGACATTGAAGGTAAGTAAGATTCTGGTTTCACAACCAAAACCGACGACAGAAAAGTCACCCTACTTCGATATTGCGGAAAAGCATAAGGTGCAGATAGACTTCCACTCGTTCATAAAGGTGGAGGGACTTACCGCAAAGGAATTCCGCCAGCAGAAGGTTTCGATACCCGGACACACTGCAATCGTATTCCTATCGCGTCATTCAATAGATTATTTCTTTACATTGTGTAAAGACCTGCGCGTTACTATCCCCGACGACATGAAGTACTTCTGTCTTTCGGAGACCATATCACTCTACATACAGAAATATGTGCAGTACCGCAAAAGAAAGGTGTTCTTCGGCAACGGGCATATCAAGGATCTTGAGCCCCTCTTTGCCAAGCACAAGAACGAACGCTACTTCGTTCCCACATCGAACACACAAAGCGAAGGCCTGCGCAGCATATTCGAATCATACGGTATAGCATATTCACAAGCCGAAATGTATCGCACAATCAGCAACGACCTTGCTCCCGAATACATAAACGAATATGACATGTTCATCTTCTTCAGCCCCCACGGTATAGAATCACTCTACAAGAACGCCCCCGACTTCGAGCAGGGCGACAAAGTGATTGCCTGCTTCGGCAAGGTTACAGCAGATGCAATACGCAACAACACATCACTACGTCTCGACCTCGAAGCACCCACAGCAGAGGCTACATCAATGCCGGCGGCACTCGACCAATTCCTTACAAACCTGAAAAAGTAAAAAACTGAATACAGAGACGGAGCTACCCTGTTACACAGACAATAGGGTAGCTTCTTTTTTAAAGCCATGGAAAAAGAGAACAGATTCAAGAAAGAGGAACGCCTCTGCAGCAAAGCGACAATAGAGAATCTCTATGCCAACGGCAGGTCTGTTGCTGCCTTTCCGCTGCGTGCCGTCTATCTGCCACTCGAAGCCGAAGAGAACGCACCCGCCGCATCCATTCTAATATCCGTCTCCAAAAAGCGTTTCAAACACGCTGTCGACCGCAACCTTGTAAAGCGTCGCCTGCGCGAAGCCTACCGTCTGAACAAGCACACATTCACCGAGCAACTGCAACAGCAGGGCAAACGCATGGCTATAGCCATACTTTACCTCGACAAACAGCACCACAGTTTCGGCCATCTGCAAGCAAAAATGGTGAAACTGCTAAAGGCAATAACCGAAAAGGAGAACGCCGAATGAATATAAAAACCATCATTGCAGAGGCACTTATCCTCCCTATAAAATTCTACCGCCGCTGCATCTCCCCCATGACACCCCCAAGTTGCAGGTTCACTCCCACCTGCTCGCAATATGCCATAGAGGCATTGCGCAAGCATGGCCCGCTCAAAGGGCTCTACCTTGCTGTCAGGCGCATTCTGCGTTGCCACCCGTGGGGCGGTTCCGGATACGACCCTGTACCATAATTCACCGACAACAATTATATAATACACAAGGCACCCCGCGGGGTGCCTTGCATCATTTATAACAGTCTGAGGATTAGTAGTTCTCAGGCTTAATCTGGAAGTGTGCGCGGGGATGTGCACATACGGGGCACTCCTCGGGAGCAGCCTTGCCAATATGCAGATGACCGCAGTTGCGGCACTGCCATATGCACTCATTGTCGCGGCTGAATACGATACCACCCTGGATGTTAGCAAGAAGTTTCTTGTAACGCTCCTCGTGAGCTTTTTCTACATCTGCAACAAGTGAGAAGAGTCTTGCAATGTCGTCGAATCCCTCTTCGGCAGCCTCGCGTGCCATTGTGGGATACATCTCAGTCCACTCGTAGTTCTCGCCACCGGCTGCGTCTACAAGGTTGTCCATTGTTGCGCCAATGCCGTCGTGCAACAGTTTGAACCACATTTTTGCGTGTTCTTTCTCCTGGTCGGCAGTCTCCTGGAAGAGAGCAGCAATCTGCTCATATCCATCTTTCTTTGCCTTACTTGCATAATATGTGTACTTGTTACGTGCCTGACTCTCACCTGCAAATGCAGCCATGAGGTTAGCCTCGGTCTTTGTGCCTTTCAATTCTTTTGCCATAGTAGTTTTTTCGTTTATTTATTATTGAATATATGGCAATGGCCTTTTACAGCCATTGCCTTTTGAATTAACATTTTGCACAGGTGGGTTTTATCTGTTTGAAGAAGTCATTACCCTTGTCGTCCACAAGGATGAATGCGGGGAAGTCCTCTACCTCAATCTTCCAGATAGCCTCCATGCCCAATTCGGGATACTCCACACACTCGATACTCTTGATGTTGTTCTGTGCGAGGATAGCAGCGGGACCACCGATTGAGCCGAGGTAGAAGCCGCCATGTTTCTGACAAGCATCAGTTACCTGCTGACTGCGGTTACCCTTAGCAAGCATAATCATGCTGCCGCCGTGCGACTGGAAGAGGTCTACATAAGAGTCCATACGTCCTGCTGTTGTGGGACCCATTGAGCCACATGCCATTCCTGCGGGTGTCTTTGCGGGACCTGCGTAGTAGATGGGATGGTTCTTTATATACTCGGGAAGACCTTCGCCACGGTCGATGCGCTCCTTCAGCTTGGCATGGGCTATATCGCGACCCACGATGATTGTACCGTTGAGCGAGAGACGTGTAGCTACTGGATACTGAGAGAGCTGTTTGCACACCTCGCTCATGGGGCGGTTGAGGTCTACGCGTACAACCTCACCCTCATTTGCATTGAGAAGCTCTTCGGGGATAAGGGTTGCAGGCTGGTCGTCGAGTTTTTCAATCCAGATACCGTCCTTGTTGATTTTCGCCTTGATGTTGCGGTCGGCAGAGCAGCTTACACCCATTCCCACAGGGCAACTTGCGCCGTGACGGGGAAGACGTACCACACGGATGTCGTGTGCAAGGTATTTACCGCCGAACTGCGCACCGAGACCAATGCGGTGAGCCTCGTCGAGAAGCTGTTTCTCAAGCTCTACATCGCGGAAGGCACGGCCTGTCTCGTCACCTGTTGTGGGAAGGCTGTCGTAGTAGTGAGTAGACGCCAATTTAACAGTGAGCAGGTTCTTCTCTGCAGATGTACCGCCGATTACGAATGCAATGTGATAGGGAGGACAAGCCGCCGTTCCGAGACTCTTCATCTTCTCTACAAGGAAGGGAATGAGTGTTGCGGGGTTAAGCAGAGCCTTTGTCTCCTGATAGAGATATGTCTTGTTTGCCGAGCCACCGCCCTTTGTTACCATAAGGAATTTATACTCCATTCCTTCGGTAGCCTCGATGTCAATCTGTGCGGGGAGGTTGCACTTGGTGTTCACCTCGTCGTACATGTTGAGGGGAGCATTCTGGCTGTAACGGAGATTCTCCTCGGTATATGTGTCGTAGACACCACGTGCGAGAGCCTCTTCGTCGCAGAAGCCTGTCCACACCTGCTGACCCTTTTCGCCATGGATGATGGCAGTACCTGTATCCTGACAGAGGGGGAGTTTGCCCTTTGCTGCAACCTCGGCATTGCGCAGGAATGTGAGCGCCACATACTTGTCATTCTCGCTTGCCTCGGGGTCGCTGAGAATTTTTGCAACCTGCTCGTTGTGGGCACGGCGCAAGAGGAACGAAACATCGCGGAATGCTGTACGCGAAAGGAGTGTGAGAGCTTCGGGAGCTACTTTCAATATGGGTTTCCCTTCAAAATCGCCTACCGACACATAGTCCTTGGTAAGGAGATAGTACTCGGTAGTATCTTCGCCCAATTGGAACATATGGGCATACTTGAATTCCGGTTTTGTTGCCATTTTATCTGTTTTTATAGGTTTGTTCTTTGTTTTTGCAAAAGTCAAAGGTAGTGTTTTTCTGCGAATAGTCAAGCGATTTTTTCTATTTTTAGAAACTGTTTGAAACTATATTATTATGCGATATTATACCTAAAATTTATTTTAACCCTTTAAACTATTGAATTTAAATCAATAAAACTCTCCCTCTTGGATAAGAGGAGGAGTTTAAATGACTCACCGGCAAAGTCTGGGGAGTAATATAAAAATATTATCTTTCCGTTTAAATCATTGCACTCGTATTTGCATTAATAAAGGAACTGGGGCTTATACAAGCTTAAATCTTGAATTTAAAACAGCCTAAATGCGTTTACCGGACAGTAATAATTCATAATAATGTTGTTTTTTGTGGCGAAGATACGAACAAACGAACGAGAAATACGAAGTTCACTTCAATAATCCTCAATGCGAGTGCTGAGTATCTTTGATTTTTCCCAAAAGATAAGATTAAAAAAGTTGACTGCGACCAATTGTTAACAAAATTTGTCACAGCCAACCTTTAATACCATATCAATCGCTATTTCTGCACCACCTCGAAACCGAGAGCCTCTACAGACTTCACGACACACTCTCTGTCTACATCTCCATAGACTGCGACGTTGCCACCTGCCAGTTCAACCTCTACACGCTCCACGCCATCGAGATTGGCAATAGCCCGCTCAACATTCGCCCTGCAATGGTTGCACGACATCCCCTTGACAACGAATTCCCATTTTCCGGCGGCACGCTCTCCACTGCACTCACAAGATTGCCCATCGCAGCAACAATGCTTCCCTGAACGAAATTTCTGTATGAAAGCATTGCACAAGAGAGCAAGAAGAAGCAGAGAGCAACCTAAATTGAACCATGAGAGACCCTGTGAGTGGCAATCGTGTATGTGGGCGAGCGGCGAAATGAACCATTCGCGCGGCAGAAGATAATCTACACCGAGTCCGAAGAGGATGCTGCATAGCACGATAGAGGATAGATAAATAAGCAGAGTCTTCTTACCCAACACCTTGCCTATGACCAATGTCGATGCCACATTCACTGCCGGACCGGCAATCAGCAGCACCAATGCCGTTCCCGGCGAGAGTCCCTTAAGCATAAGGGCAGCAGCAATAGGAATGGAACCTGTTGCACAAAGATACATGGGAATGGCAAATGCCAACACCAGGAGCATACTCAAAAATGGCTTATCGGCAAACAGAGCAAAAAAACTTTCGGGGACAAATACAGTGATAAGCCCCGCTATAACCAATCCCACAACCAGCCATTTGCCAATATCCTGCATCATCTCCACAAAAGCATATTCAAGCGCCTTTCGCACCTTGCCGGCAAACGACAGACTCTTCTTTGCGGGAACTGAAGAGGGGTTGCACGGCTCCGCCGAACCGTTGTCGAAAGCACTCACCATTCCACCTCCTACAAGCGATGTAACCAGCGCAATGAGCGGGCGCAACAGAGCAAAAGGGAGTCCCATCAACGAATAGGTGGCAATGATGGAGTCCACTCCCGTCTGAGGGGTGGATATCAGAAAGGAGACAGTAGCAGCCTTCGAGGCTCCCTCCTTTCTGAGGGACATTGCCGTAGGTATGACACCACACGAGCACAACGGCAACGGAATGCCCAGCAACGAGGCATTTATTACAGAGCGGAATGAATTACCGCCCAAATACTTACGGTACAGCACATTCGGAATGAACGCATGCATTACCCCTGCCAGCAAAAAACCCAACAACAGATAGGGGGCCATGCTGTTTATAAGTTCAAATACTTCTCTCATCTCTCTATTCCTTTTGTTTGCAATTCGGGCAAAGCCCCTTCAATACATAATTCACCTCCATCACATCATATCCATCGAGATGCGGCAGTGCGATAGAATCAAAATCGGCAATAAGACCTCTTATGCAGAAAGTCTTGCGGCACGAAAGACAGGTAAAATGAATCTGCGAAAGTCCATGCTTTGTACCGCACGAACATCGGCAATACATCTTGCAGCCGTTGTCGTTGTCAACCTCGTGCAGGATGTGGTGTTTGAGAAAAAGATTCAAATTACGGCACAATGTCGATTTGTCAAGAGTCAATACCCTCTCCTCCATGTCGGCAAGGGTGAAAGCACAATCACACTCCAATATCTCGCGCAACACAAGGATTCTTGTGGCAGTCTCGCGAATGCCCGCATCAGCAAGAACCGATTTTGCCCTATCCGTTAAAACTTCACTCTCCATACCATTTGTCGCTATTTGATGGTGCAAAGATAATCCAATCTATTTGCAATACGGTTGCAAAAGCGAAAAACAGTTTTTCGTCGTATAAAAAAGTACAAATGGCGGAGGTACTGCGGTATTTCCGAAATATGATTATGCTATATTATACCTAAATAGCGTGAATTTGATATAAGCCCTCTGTCCTTCAGTAATTTATATAAACTCCTCCTCTTGGATAAGAGGACATTGCGTAATAAGCAATGTTTGCTTTATGCGAAGCTCGGCTGCGCTCGTTTACAATTGCAAGCAAGCTCGCAT
>SUXT01000039.1 GCA_015060835.1 Bacteroidales bacterium | reverse complement strand
GGTTAAGAACCCCCTCCGAACTTTTTTCTCGGAAAAAAGAGGAAGACCTCACATGCGTTCGGCACTCCTTTGGGAATATAAATATTCCGTCGTCGCAAGCAACGCTCCATTCCGCGTTGCCCCCCTTTAAGAGGGACAGCTCTTTAAGTTTCATATTTAAAAGAGATTAGCAAAGGTATAAAAGCTAAAAGATGTGTCCAAAGATTAGCTTGGATAAGAGGGTGTACCCTAAGGGGGAGGGAGTTCGAATGAAAACTCAAGCAAAAGATTTCAAACTCCTCCGTCTTTAACTCCGTTAAATCCACCTCCTCTTATCCAAGAGGAGGTGCTTATACAAAACATTGAAACATAAGCTAAATGAAAATTTACCGGACACAAATAATAAAATACCGACCTGCCATTTTTGTTCGGCAGGCCGGTATATTTATTGTCTTGTTGTATCAGTTCTTAAGATTCTCGAAGAAGAATTTTGTTATCATTTCGAACATCTGCAGGCGTGTCTTCGACCCGAAGTATATGCTGTGGTTACTGTCGGGGTAGATAGCAGTGCGGAACTGCTTGCCGGCTTGTGTGAGGGCATATATGTATCGTGTCATATTGCGGAAGTGGACATTGTCGTCGGCTGTTCCGTGTATGAGCAGCAGATTGCCATGCAGCTTGTTTACATTTACTATTGCCGAGCCGTTGTCATATCCTTCCTTGTTTTCTTTGGGTGTGCGCATGTAGCGTTCGGTGTAAACAGTGTCGTAGAAACGCCAGTCGGTGGGTGCTGCGATGGCTACTCCTGCCTTGAATACAGGGGTACCTTCGCTCATCGACATCAGAGTGGTGTATCCGCCGAAGCTCCAACCCCAGATTGCTATGTTGTTCTTGTCGACGTAGGGGAGTGTGCCGAGGTATTTGGCTGCTTCTACCTGGTCGCGGGATTCATATTTTCCGAGCGACATGTATGTACATTTGCCGAATTTTGTTCCGCGACCGGCTGTTCCGCGTCCGTCTACACATACCATGATGAAGCCGTTGGATGCCATGTAGCTCTCGAAGAGTCCGCCGCCGTATTGTCCTATGGCCCATGTGTCTTTTACCTTTTGCGAGTAGGGACCGCTGTACTGGTGCATGATGACAGGATATTTTTTGCCGGCATCGAAGTTGGCGGGTTTAATCATCCATCCGTAAAGTTGTACGCCGTCGCTGTTGGTGAATGTGAACAGCTCTTTCCGGCCCATGTTGATGCCACTCAGTCTGTCGAGCAGTTCTTTGTTGTCGAGCAGTGTCTTCAGCTCCTTGCCGTTGCTGTCGTTGATGGTTACTACGGGCGGAGTAGTCAGATTCTGGTAGGTGTTGATGTGGTATTTGAGGCTTTTGCTGAAGATGGCGCTGTTGGTTCCCTCTTTCTGGCTGATGCGGCTCTTTTTGCCCTTTGCGTCTATCTTGTAGATGGCGCTCTGTGTGGGGTTGCCTTCGTTGCTCGAATAGTAGAAGGTGTTTTTCTTTTCGTCCCATCCGATGAAGCCGTTTACATCGTATGCTCCTTTGGTGAGCTGTTTCACAAGGTTGCCGCCGATGGTGTAGAGGTAGAGGTGGTTGTTGCCGTCGCGCTCGCTCTGCATCACAAAGTGGTTCTTGAAGAATGTAAGGTCTTGATAGGTTGTCTCGTTGATGTATTCGGGGCTCTCTTCGCGCAGGATGCGTTTGCAGAGGCCCGAAAGGGGGTTGGCCTTGAAGATGTCCATGCGGTTCTGATGGCGGTTCAAGGTTACGATGGCAAGAAATTCGGGGTCCTCGGTGAATGAGATGCGGGGAATGTAGTCTGTACTGTCGATGGGGAGGGCGAGTTTGCGGGTTACGCGGTTCTTTATGTCGAATGTGTGTACGCTGACGGTGGAGTTCTGTGCTCCGGCTACGGGGTATTTGTAGCTGTAGGGCTTTTTGTAGTCGTCGTATTCGTGGTTGCTCTCTCCTGCTGTGGGAATATACATGGGCATATCATAGTTCATCACCTTGCTCTCGTCGTAGCGGATGTAGGCAAGGACCTTGCTGTCGGCGCTGAATTCAAACGAGCGGCTTGTGGCAAACTCCTCTTCGTACACCCAGTCGGGGAGTCCGTTGATTATTTCGCCGAATTTGCCGTCTGTGGTTACCTGTGATTCGCTGCTGTTGAAGAGCAGTTTTACAAGGAACAGGTTGTTCTCGCGTGCGAAGGCTATCATGGTGCCGTCGGGCGAGAAGATGGGCTGCTGCTGCGGGCCGTTCTCCGACAGGGGTTGCAGCTTGTTGTTCTTGCGCGAATATATGTGGTATTCGGCTGTGAAGGAGTGGCGGTAGATATGGTTTGTTTGTGTCTGTATGAGGATGCGTGCCTCGTCGGGTGAGAAGGTGTATCCGTCGATTCTCTTGAAGTTGCATCCGCGAGCTGTCTCTATGTTGAAGATGGTGTCGGTTACTTCGCCGCTCTTGAACGAGTAGCTGAGTATCATCTTGTGGTCGCTTGTCATCTTGGCAAAGTGTTCTCCGTCGTTCATGGGGTGAATGCCTGAGAAGTTTCTGGCGCTGTATGTGCCGTTTACAACCTCTTTCAGTTCGATGTCGCGGGGATTGGCGTATGCTGTGATGCACACGATGGTCAGTAGGAATGATAGAATCTTTTTCATGTGGTTTTTGTTTTTCATTGTGCGAAGATAGCGATAATTTATGAGATTATGCCTCTTTGTCTTAGAAGTTGTTTGATGGAGGTTATGTAATTTGGGGATTTTAAATAAAATGATTATGCGATATTATACCTAAAAAGTACAACCCCATCCTTCAATGGATAAAAAACTATTCTAAAAAGTTCCTGCCCTTCAAGGGGACATTGCGTAATAAGCAATGTTTGCTTTATGCGAAGCTCGGCTGCGCTCGTTTACAATTGCAAGCAAGCTCGCATTGTACTCGCTGGCACGAGCTTTGCGACGACGAAAGCTTTAGCTTTCCAAAGTAGCGAATTGCGGCGCCTCAAAATGAATAGAAAATAACAAAAAAGGACATTGAATATGCTTAACGAAAAACTCTATAGCACAGCGGTTTAGCATTTTGTTATATAGAAGGAGTGCCGAGCTTTGCGAGGCCAATCAAAAACGACAGTTTTTGAAGACGGAGGGGTTTTCCTCGCGTAGTATGGTTTATTGTAGTACGATGGGTTAAGAACCCCCTCCGAACTTTTTTCTCGGAAAAAAGTTCTCGTCCCCCTTTAAGAGGGACAGCTTTTTTAAGTTTCTTATTTTGAAGAGATTAGCAAAATATAAAAACTGAAAGATGTGTCCAAATATTAGCTTAAAGTGGGACAACTTTTCAAGTTACTTATTTCCACCGACATTGCAATGCAACGTTGCATTTTAGGTAATATATTTGATAATCATTTTACCTTATATTGTCCTGCCTGCTGATGAGAGGGCGAAGATGCTCAAACGGGCATCGGGTGTGGCGGCGAGTATGCTCTTGCCGCAGCTCGAAAGGGTGGCTCCTGTGGTAACAACATCATCGACCAACAGTATGTGCTTGCCTTTGAGTGATTCGGGCGAGGTTACGCTGAAGACCGATTCTACATTCTTCCAGCGTGCTTCGCGCTGTTTGTGTGTCTGTGTCTCGTTGGCTATGTGTCTGATTACCGAGCTTGTGTCAATGGGGATTCCTGTAACATCGGATAGTCCGCGGGCTATGTAGTCGCATTGGTTGTATCCGCGCAGGCGTCTCTTTTTCTTTGATAACGGAACGGGGATTATTACGTCTATCTCCTTGAAAAAGCCGCGTTTAACAAGTTCCGTTGCGGCAGTTGCTGCCATGCGTGTGGCAATTTCGGGGCGGTCGTTGTACTTGATGTTGTATATGAGGTTGTTGTAGGGCGAACCTTTTGTGTGGTGCATATATGCTGCCGCACGCTCTATCTCCAATATTCCGTAGAATAGTTTTTCTGTTTCGTTGCAGGGGGTGTATTCATCCATACGCGGAAGTTCGAGCAGGCAGTTTACGCAGATGTCCTTCTCGCCTGGGGATAGTGCCTTGCCGCATACCGCGCAACTGCGTGGAAATATTATGTTTATAAGGTCAGAAATCCATTTCATCGGGATTGAATTTGAGAAGTTTCATTACAATGCCCGGTTCGAATCCTCGACCGGCAGCAAAGCGTAGCAGTTTCTGCGAGGCAGTGTAGCTGTCAGGAGCTTTTATCTCCTTGCGTTTGCTGTTGAGCAGCGCAAGCAGTATCTCGCTGTACTCCCTTTCGTCTATCTGCTCCAATGCCTCTTTTATTGATGCCTGTGGCAAGCGTTTCTCGCGCAGTGCGGCTGCAATTTTTATACGCCCCCAACGGTTAAAACGCAGTTTGTCGTTTACGAATGCACGGCAGAATCGTTCGTCATCGATGAACTTTTCATCTGTGAGTGTTGCTGTTATGCGCTCTCTCTGGCTGCTTGTCATGCCCCATGCCGTCAGTTTGGCAACCACTTCGCTCGTGCATCTTTCGCACTGTGTGCAATAGGCGGCTGCCTTGTTGAGTGCCTCTTGTTCGCTCAGCTGCTTCATGTGGCTACTTTTTGGGGAATCCTGTCAATATTGACAATATTACAGCCGCACCTACCAGGAAGGGGTAGTAGAGGTGGGGAATAATCTCCACCGGACTGACCGATGCAAGCCCCGATGCCATCAATAACTGCGCACCGTATGGTATTATGCCCTGAACGAAGCACGAAGAGGTGTCGAGGATGGATGCGCTGCGTCGCGGTGATATTGAGTATTTTTGGGAGAGGTCGCGTGCGATGGAACCGGTTGTAAGTATGGCGATCGTGTTGTTGGCTGTGCAGAAGTTGCTCAGGGCTGTGGTGAGTGATATTACAGCTTCTGCGCCGCGTTTCGAACCTATTTTGGATGTGAGTACACGGATTAGATAATCGAATCCTCCGAGGTCTTTTATTATGTTCATCAATCCTCCGGCAAGCAGTGTTACCAATATAAGTTCACACATGGAGCCGAGTCCGCTGCCGGCTGCTGTGAACATGCCCAAAATGTCGATGGAACCGCCTATAAGCCCTATGGCATTTGTGGCGATAATGCCTATAAAGAGTACAGTGAGTACATTGATGCCTGCAAGTGCAAGTATAATGACCAACAGATAGGGTACTATCTTGTACCACTCGACGCTCTCCTGTGGCGCAATATATCCGCCTGCCTGATTGCCGAAGATGTATATGCAGATGGTGATGATTGCAGCGGGGAGTACAATCAGAATATTGGTCTTGAACTTGTCGCTCATCCTGCAACCCTGACTTTGTGTGGCTGCTATGGTGGTATCCGAAATGAACGAGAGATTGTCGCCGAAGAATGCTCCTCCTACCACTATTGCCGTAAGCCATGCAATGGGACAGCCTATGTGTTCGGCGGTGGCTGTTACTACGGGGGTGAGTGCTACGATTGTTCCAACGGATGTTCCTATGGCCATGGATATGAAGCATGATGCAATGAATATTCCCATAGGTAGCAGTTCGCCGGGGATGCATTTAAGCGTAAGCATAACTGTTGCATCTACTGCCCCCATACTCTTTGCCGAACTTGCAAAGATGCCTGCCATGCAGAAAATCCATATCATGTACATGATGTCGGGGTTGGCTGCGCCCTGCGAAAGAAGGTTTATTTTATGGAGCGTGCTCTTGCCTCTGAGCAGCAGTGTGCCGTATATGATTGCAACCACAAACGATACTGTTATAGGGATGCGATAGAAATCGCCTGCGATAAGTGCGCCGCCAAGATAGGTGGCTAACAGCACTATTATGGGCGAAAGTGCTAATATTCCGTTGTTTTTCATAGGTAGTTTTTCTGTTGTTTTGTCGCTGTTGCTTGTCTAAAGGAAGGGTGTGAGTATATTTGCAGCCCATCCTACAAAGCGTTTCCACGGGGATATTTTTTTCCATACCTTGCGGGTGAGTCTGTAGCTCTCTTGCTTGTCGGCATTGTAGAGATTGTATAGTTTGTCGGTTGCGTCCTTGTCGAAGATGAAGAGGTTGTCCTCGTAGTCGTAGAAGAGGCTGCGGCTGTTGAGGTTGGTGGAGCCTACCGTGCAGAACTTGCCGTCGACGCTCATTATTTTCGAGTGGTTGAAGCCGCCTGTGTAGAAGTAAACATCTGCTCCGGCCTTTGCCAGTGTGTAGCCTACGTAGTGCGACACTTCGGGTGTCAGGGGAATATCCGATTTTTCAGAGAGGAGAATCTCCACCTTTACACCCTCTTTCGCTGCTCTCTTAAGCGCCTTGCGTATGATGGGGGTGGGTACAAAGTATGGGTTGACTATCTGTATGCTGTCCTTGGCCGCGTTGATGGCATTTGCGTATATGCGTCGCATCTGTTTGGGGTTTTTCCCCGGCCAACGGTCGACTACTGCGATGTCTGTATCTCCCGTCCCTTTATTTATAGGGGGGAAATATGCAGCTCCTCCAATGTTCTGTCCTGTCTCCCTGTTCCACATTGCGAGGAATATTTTTTGCAGTTCTGCTACACTCTCGCCTGTTACACGGGCGTGCATGTCCCGCCATTTGCCTATGCCTTCGAGTCCGTCAACATAGTAGTCGGCTACATTTATTCCTCCTGTATATGCTGTTTGGCCGTCGATTACTACTATTTTTCTATGGTCGCGCGAAAAGGCATAATCTATCCATGGGAAAGACATCGGGTCGAATTTCACAATCTCAATGCCCTTTGCCTTTA
Organism: Bacteroidales bacterium; assembly: GCA_015060835.1. Taxonomy (GTDB): domain Bacteria; phylum Bacteroidota; class Bacteroidia; order Bacteroidales; family Bacteroidaceae; genus HGM04593. The sequence continues at coordinate 14,443 of SUXT01000039.1, read as the reverse complement.
TCTCCTCGATGTGGTGTTTCTTCAGCGGACGGTTGTTGGACATATTGCCGAATGCGTCGAAGAGTGCGCGTACTTCCACTCCTTCTGCTGCCTTTTCGGCGAGCAGGGAGATGAGTATGGCATTAAGCGAGTCGTTCCTGAAGTTGAAATATTCAAGATGCACATGGTGCTTGGCTGCGCGTATATCTTCGAACAGACGGGGGAATTTCTCCTGTCCGCCGTTAAGGAATTCTATGTTGTTGCGGTCGGTTACGGTAATGCCCTCTGTACGCAGGTAGGATACAAGTGCCGAGTCGGAGCGGGCGTAGTCTCCGCGCTTGATGGGGACGAAACTGCTGCAACTTGTAGCGAGTATGAGTGTCAATAGCAGTAATATTCTGTTTGGCATTATATGTCTCTTGTTTACTATGTGTGTGTTTGTAACGAAAATTTTGCGCAAAGTTACAAAAAACGCGCGAATAATACTAAGTTCGGTTTCTTATATGTGAAACATATATACATTATACATCGTCTACCCGTAAGGTATGGTGGTATGATAAATAAACAAAAGCAGGAGATAAACGACAAGTTTATCTCCTACCTGTTTGTATGTGCTTTTTGTATTATTCCCAGTCGAGGATAACCTTACCGCACTGACCTGATTCCATTACGTCGAAACCTTTCTGGAAGTCGGCGATGGGGAAGTGGTGGGTGATTACGGGTGTGAGGTCGAGGCCTGAGATGAGCATCTGCTCCATCTTGTACCATGTCTCCCACATTTCGCGTCCGTAGATACCCTTGATGGTGAGAGCCTTGAAGATAATCTCGCTCCAGTCAACTGTTGTTGTGGGGGGAAGAATACCGAGCTGGGCAATCTTGGAACCGTTGTACATTTTTGCAACCATTTCGCGGAAAGCTACGGGGGCACCAGACATTTCCAAACCAACGTCGAAACCGCGGATACCGAGCTTCTCCATTGCGCCCTGAACAGTCTCGCCTTTCGATGCGTTTACAGTGCATGTAGCACCCATCTTCTTGGCAATGTCAAGACGGTAGTCGCTGAGGTCGGTTACAACGATATTCTTTGCACCTGCAAATTTGGCGATGGCTGTAGCCATAGTACCAATGAGACCTGCGCCTGTGATAAGCACGTCCTCGCCAAGAAGGGGAAATGAGAGTGCTGTGTGTGTGGCGTTTCCGAAAGGGTCCATGATGGCTGCCATGTCGTCAGATATGCGGCTGTCCAGCTTTACTACATTCGATTCGGGGATGCAGAGGTATTCGGCAAATGCTCCGTCGCGGTTGACGCCTACGCCGATGCTGTTCTCGCAGATGTGCTGCAGGCCGCGACGACAGTTGCGGCAATGACCGCATGCTATGTGTCCTTCGCCTGTTACGCGGTCGCCTACCTTGACGTTGCGTACACCGGGACCGACTTCTGTTACTACGCCTACGTATTCGTGACCGATGGTCATGGGTGTCTTGATGGTCTTCTGACTCCATTCGTCCCATTTGTAGATGTGCAGGTCGGTACCGCAGATGGCGGTCTTCTTTATCTTGATAAGCACATCGTTAACGCCTACTTCGGGCATGGGAACCTCTTCCATCCATATACCCTTCTGTGGTTCTTTCTTAACTAACGCTTTCATTTTGTGGTTTATATTTGTTTTTGAATGTTTTTTACATTACTTCCTGCAAAGATACGCAGGTTTTTAGTTTGAGCGGTTCGTTTTTCCTCTTTTTTTTCTGTTGTGAAATGTTAAAATGCGATTGTTGGAATTTATGTTCTATTTTTGATGCTTTTTTTTGGCATTTGTGAATGAAAAAAGTAATTTTGCGGTTTGTAAGGAAGATGGAAAGTAATACATTCAAATTGTAACCCATTTAAAAATATATATAAAATGTACGGTAAATTTCAACAGTATTTAAAAGACGAATTGGCAGCCATAGAGGAGGCCGGTCTTTACAAAAAAGAACGTAATATCGCGTCGCAGCAGTCGGCCGAAATTACTCTTGAGGATGGTTCGAAAGCTCTTAACTTCTGTGCCAACAACTATCTTGGCCTTTCAAATTCACCCCGTTTGATAAAGGCGGCACAGGATGCTATGGCAAGCCGTGGTTTCGGTATGTCGTCAGTACGCTTCATCTGCGGTACTCAGGACTTGCACAAGCAGTTGGAGAAGGCAATTTCGGATTTCTTCCACACTGAGGATACAATACTTTATGCAGCTTGTTTCGATGCCAATGGCGGTGTATTCGAGCCTCTGCTCACAGCTGAGGATGCAATTATCTCCGATGCACTGAACCATGCTTCAATCATTGACGGTGTGCGTCTTTGCAAGGCTCAGCGCTACAGATATGCAAATGCTGATATGGCCGACCTTGAGCGTTGCTTGCAGGAGGCTCAGGCGCAGCGTTTCCGCATAATCGTTACAGATGGTGTATTCTCAATGGACGGTAATGTGGCTCCTATGGATAAAATCTGTGAACTTGCCGAAAAGTACGAGGCGCTTGTGATGGTTGACGAGAGTCACTCGGCAGGTGTTGTCGGAAAGACAGGTCGCGGTGTTGCCGAGCAGTTCGATTGCTACGGTAAGATCGACATCTTCACAGGTACACTCGGAAAGGCTTTCGGTGGTGCAGTCGGTGGCTTCACAACAGGTCGCAAGGAGATTATCGACATGTTGCGTCAGCGCTCACGTCCCTATCTCTTCTCTAACTCTATACCCCCTTCAGTGGTAGGTGCTTCTATCGAGGTGTTCAAGATGTTGGCCGAGAGCAACGAACTTCACGACAAACAGCAGAGCAATGTTACATACTTCCGCGAGAAGATGTTGGCAGCCGGCTTCGATATCAAGCCTACACAGTCGGCTATCTGTGCTGTGATGCTCTACGATGCCAAACTTTCTCAGGTGTTCGCATCAAAGATGGCAGAGGAGGGTATATATGTTACAGGATTCTACTATCCCGTAGTTCCTAAGGGCCAGGCGCGTATTCGCGTACAGCTCTCTGCTGCTCACGAGCAGGAGCATCTTGACAAGGCTATAGCAGCCTTTATCAAGGTGGGTAAGGAACTTGGAGTAATCAAGTAATTTCCTTCTTACACAATATAATCGGGTGAGGCTGTGCCAAAATGCATTTTTGGCACAGCCTCATAAAGTATGTAAGAAGCAGTTTTAGCTAAGGATAAAATAGGGGAACTCTCTAAAAACGACAATATGGTTGATAAGGTTAAAGATTATGCGAAGACCAAGCAGGCTTGTTATCTTGGATTCGTAACACAGGCGATAGTGGCGAATTTCGCTCCGTTGCTTTTTATGGCTTTTCATCGTGAGTATGGGATTTCGATAGCAAGTTTGGCGCTGATTCCGGCGGTTTTTTATATTGTTCAGCTGGTTACGGATCTGCTGTGTGCCAAATTCAAAAACATCAATTACAGGAAGGGTATAATAGCTTCGGAAATAACATCGGCTCTGGGGCTTGTCGGGTTGGTCTTTTTGCCGGAACTCTTCTCAGAACCGCTTTGGGGTATTCTTCTGTGTGTGTGCGTGTATGCGGTCGGAAGCGGACTTATTGAGGTTTTGTGCAGCCCCATCATAGAGGCTTGTCCTTTCCCGAATAAGGAGGGGATGATGAGTCTGCTGCATTCATTTTATTGTTGGGGAGCAGTCGGGGTTATTATAGGCTCTACATTGTTCTTTACTCTGTTTGGATTGGAAAATTGGCGGTTTTTGGCATGCCTGTGGGCTATAGTTCCACTCTATAATATCGTGAATTTTGCGACTTGCCCCATCGAGCCGATAGTTCAGGATTCCGAGGGTATGAGCATGAGTGAACTGCTCGGAAACAGAACGTTTTGGATGTTTATTATCTTGATGGTGGCTGCCGGAGCGTCGGAGAGCACAATGGCGCAGTGGACATCGGCTTTTGCTGAGGCTTCGTTGGGTGTGAGCAAGGCTGTGGGAGACTTGGCAGGCCCTTGTGGATTTGCCTTCTGCATGGGGCTTGGGCGACTCTGGTATGGAAAGAAGGGCTTGAAGTTGGATCTTTCAGCCTATATGGTAGGAGCGGGGGTGTTGTGTTTTGTTGCATATTTGACCGCGGCTTTGTCCCCAATCCCCTTCATTGCCCTTGCGGGTTGTATGATTAGCGGATTGGCTGTTGGCATCATGTGGCCCGGCTCTATCAGTCTTACCTCGGCGAGGATGCCGCAAGGAGGTACCGCGCTTTTTGCATTGCTTGCTCTTGCGGGGGATGCCGGCGGAACATTAGGCCCCTCTCTTGTGGGGTTTTGCACAAAATCGGGAAATGATGACATACAGAGTGGTCTTCTTGCTGCATCTCTCTTTCCGGTTGTCTTGGTTGTATGCCTTCTTTGCATCCGAAGTAAGAAGCGTTTTTCCAATAAAAGTTAAACAGTTCATTAATTATGTGAAATAATATTAGCAATTACGGAAAAAATTCCGTAATTTTGCGCCGGAAAATGTATTAACGTAACCCAAATTATATGTACAAAGTCGTAAAAATTTCTAAGGGATTGAATATCAATCTTGCAGGTGCGCCTGTTAAGGAAATGACTGCGGTGAAGGAGGCGAAGCTCTATGCTCTGCAACCTGCCGACTTCAATGGCGTTACACCCAAAGTGGTGGTTAAGCCTGAAGATACAGTCAAGGTCGGCGACGCTCTGTTCGTTGATAAGAATTGCCCTGAGCTGCGATTCGTTTCGCCTGTGAGCGGAAAGGTCGTAGCTGTAAACCGTGGTGAAAGAAGACGCCTTCTCAGCGTCGTAGTAGAAGCCGATGGTCAGAATGCAGCAGTGGAGTACAAAGCAAAGGACGTGCCCTCTCTCTCGGCAGAGGAGATTAAGGCCGACCTCTTGCAGTCAGGTCTCTTTGCCTTCATCAGACAAAGACCTTACGATGTTATCGCATCGCCCAAAGATGCTCCCAAAGCAATCTTTGTGTCAGCATTCGATTCAAAGCCTTTGGCGGTAGATTTCGAAGTTGCCCTTGCAGGTAACGAAGCAGAATTCCAGACAGGTCTCGATGCTCTGTCAAGAATAGCTCCCGTATACCTCGGCATCAACAGCAACCAGACATCAGCAGCTCTTACTACTCCCAAGAATGTAACAGTAACCTGCTTCGACGGTCCTCACCCCGCAGGCAACGTAGGCGTACAGATCAACCACATATCACCTGTAAATAAGGGCGAGATTGTGTGGACAGTTGCAGCTGAAGATGTAATCTTCATCGGTCGCCTCTTCAACAAGGGAAAAGTGGACTTTACAAGAACAATCGCACTTGCAGGTAGCGAAGTTAAGAATCCTTCTTATAGCAAGGTAGTGCTCGGCGCACAGATCTCTTCAATCACTGAAGGTCGCCTTGAGCAGAAGAACCCCTTGCGCATCATCGATGGCAACGTTCTCACAGGTACAAAGAGCAGCGAAGAGGGCTTCCTCGGTGCATTCTCTACAGAGATTACCGTAATTCCTGAAATCCTCGACGATGCAGAATTGCTCGGATGGATTGCCCCCCGTACTTCAATGTTCAGTACAAGCCGCAGCTACTTCAGCTGGCTTTCACCCAAGCGCAAGTACACTATGGACGCGCGCATCAAGGGTGGCGAGCGCCACATGATCATGAGCGGCGAGTACGACAAGGTGTTCCCTATGGACATCTACGCAGGCTACCTTGTGAAGGCAATCATCGCAGGCGACATCGACCGCATGGAGGCACTCGGTATCTACGAGGTTGCTCCCGAGGATTTCGCACTTGCCGAGTTTGTCGATTCATCGAAGCTCGAACTCCAGCGCATCGTGCGTCAGGGACTCGATATGTTGCGTAAAGAGATGGCATAATAATTAAGAATAAGTAAATATCAAATAATGAAAGCGTTAAGAAAATATATCGATAAGATTAAGCCCAACTTCGAGGAGGGGGGCAAGCTGCACGCTTTCCGTTCTGTGTTTGACGGATTCGAGACATTCCTTTTCGTCCCGAACGAGACAAGCAAGACGGGTGTGCACATCCACGATGCTATCGACAGCAAACGTATCATGTCTTTCGTTGTAATCGCGCTCATACCGGCACTTCTCTTCGGTATGTTCAACGTTGGTTACCAGAACTTCATGGCTTCGGGCACCGAGGGTACATATTTGGATATGTTCATATACGGTTTTTTGGCTGTGTTGCCTAAAATCGTTGTATCGTATGGAGTAGGTCTGGGTATAGAATTTGTCGTTGCCCAGTGGAAGAATGAGGAAATTCAGGAGGGATTCCTTGTTTCGGGTATGCTCATTCCCATGATTGTTCCCGTGAACACTCCCCTTTGGATACTTGCAATCGCCGTTGCATTCAGCGTAATCTTCGCTAAGGAGATTTTCGGCGGTACAGGTATGAATATCTTCAACCCCGCGCTCATCACACGCGCGTTCCTCTTCTTTGCTTATCCTACAGCAATGACAGGTGATGATACAGTATGGGTAGCTCAGAACTCAATTCTCGGTTTCGGTGGTCAGGTGCCCGACACATTCACAGCTGCAACTCCCCTTGGTGAGGCTGCTGCCGGACTTCCCGTTACAACAGATCTCGCAAATGCGGTAATCGGTCTTATCCCTGGTTCTATCGGTGAGACAAGCGTTATTGCAATTGCTCTCGGCGCTATTCTGCTCCTTTGGACAGGCGTTGCAAGTTGGAAAATCATGCTCTCAGTGTTTGTAGGTGGTGCCCTCACAGGCCTTCTCTTCAATTCACTCGGCTTGACTGAGATTACTTGGGTAGAGCAGTTGGTATATGGTGGATTCTGCTTCGGTGCTGTATTCATGGCAACTGACCCTGTAACATCGGCACGTACAGAGGGTGGTAAATACATCTACGGCTTCCTCATCGGTGTGGTAGCAGTGATGGTTCGCGTGCTCAACCCCGGTTATCCCGAAGGTATGATGCTCGCTATCCTCTTGATGAACATGTTTGCTCCCACAATCGACTACTGCTTCGTACAGAGCAACATCAACAAGCGTGCTAAACGCGTATCAAACAAATAACCATTAAAACTGAAAGATATGAATACAAATAGTAACAGTTATACTATCATCTATGCTTCGGTAATGGTTATTATCGTAGCGTTCCTTTTGGCATTCGTCTCTTCTACACTGAAGCCCTTGCAGGATGCAAACGTGGCTATCGACAAGAAGAGCCAGATTCTTGCCTCTCTCAACATCCGCGGATTGGAGAAGAGCGAGATTGAGCCCAAATATGATGCTGTTATCGTAGGCGACCAGATTATCAAGGCCGACGGTACTGTTGTTAACGACGGTGCTGCCAAGGACGAGGCTGCTTTCGTGGTTGACAGCAAGGATATCAACGAGAACAATATGCCCCTTTATGTTGCCAATGTCGACGGTGCAACAAAGTATGTAATACCCGTAACCGGTCGCGGTCTTTGGGGTGGTCTTTGGGGCTACATCGCACTTAACGAGGATTGCAAGACAGTATTCGGCGCTTATATGTCACACGCAAGTGAGACAGCCGGTCTTGGTGCTTTGCTCGTTGAGCCCTGGTTCCAGGAGCGTTTCCTCGGCAAAAAACTTTTCAAGGATGGCAGCAACGATGTTGCTCTCACCGTTGTTAAGGCCGGTGCCGTAAAGGAAGCTGATTTTGAAGTTGACGGTATTACAGGTGCTACCCTTACCACCAACGGTGTTGCTGCAATGGTGAAGGATGGTCTCCAGAAGTATATCGGATTTATTAACACTAAGACTGCCGGCACATGCTGCAATGAGCAGGCTTGCGAAAAAACGGAGGAATAAGATATGAGTAAATTGTTTTCACCTGAGAATAAAGCGGCTTTCACCAATCCGCTGAACCTTGACAACCCCGTTGTTGTACAGGTGCTTGGTATCTGCTCGGCTTTGGCCGTTACTTCACAGCTTGAGCCTGCTATCGTTATGGGTCTTTCCGTAACAGCAATTACAGCTTTTGCCAATGTCATCATTTCACTTATCCGCAAGACTATCCCTAACCGTATACGTATCATCGTTCAGTTGGTGGTTGTTGCTGCTCTTGTAACTATAGTAAGTGAGATTCTTAAAGCTTTTGCTTACGATGTGAGCGTTCAGCTTTCAGTATACGTCGGACTTATCATTACAAACTGTATCCTTATGGGACGTCTTGAGGCATTCGCTATGCAGAACGGTCCTTGGGCTTCGTTCCTCGATGGTATCGGTAACGGTCTCGGATATGCTGTTATACTTGTTGTTGTAGGTTTTGTACGTGAGCTTCTCGGTTCCGGCTCTGTGCTTGGTATACAGATCGTTCCCGATGCACTCTACGATTTGGGCTACATGAACAACGGTATGATGACAATGCCTGCAATGTCGCTTATCATCTGCGGTTGCGTTATCTGGGCACACCGTGCTTATAACGATAGAAAAAAATAATTAACACACACATCTGATAAGAATTTATATTATGGATCATTTAATAAGTTTGTTTGTCCGTTCAATCTTTGTGGACAATATGATTTTCGCATTCTTCTTGGGTATGTGTTCATATTTGGCAGTATCGAAGAATGTAAAGACTGCGCTTGGTCTTGGTGTTGCCGTAACATTCGTGTTGTTGGTGACTGTTCCCGTTGACTACGCTTTGCAGAAATATGTACTTGGCCCCAACGCCATTGTTGAGGGTGTTGACCTTTCGTTCCTTGCATTTATCCTGTTTATCGCGGTTATCGCAGGTATCGTACAGCTTGTAGAGATGATTGTGGAGCGTTTCTCACCCTCACTCTATGCTGCGCTCGGTATCTTCCTTCCGCTTATCGCCGTTAACTGTGCCATCATGGGTGCTTCGCTCTTCATGCAGCAGCGCATCACTATGGACCCTGCTACAAGCTCACAGGCTATCGGTGATGTTTGGGATGCACTTGCATACGCTCTCGGTTCGGGTATCGGTTGGTTGCTTGCAATCGTGGCACTTGCTGCTATCCGCGAGAAGATGGCTTACACAGATGTACCCAAACCTCTTCAGGGTCTTGGTATTACATTTATCACTGTAGGTCTTATGGCTCTTGCATTCATGTGCTTCTCTGGTCTTAATATCTAACATTAAAGGAATAGTACAATGGAAAATATGAATTTGATTTTAGCCAGCATTGGAGTATTCCTCGGAATTATCCTGATGTTGGTGATTATACTGCTCGTTGCGAAGAAGTATCTTTCGCCCAGCGGTAACGTAAATCTTACAATCAACGGTAAGGAAACAATCTCTGTAGCTCAGGGCGCGAGCCTTCTCAGCACATTGGCAGAGAACAACGTATACCTTCCTTCTGCTTGTGGTGGTAAGGGTTCTTGCGGTCAGTGCAAATGTCAGGTAGTATCGGGTGGTGGAGAAATCCTCGACTCTGAGAAGGGACAGTTCACACGTAAACAGATTAAAGAGGGATGGCGTCTCGGTTGCCAGTGCAAGGTGAAGGGCGATATCTCAATAAAGGTTGACGACTCGGTAATGGGCGTTAAGGAGTGGGAATGTACAGTTATCGGCAACCGCAACGTTGCTACCTTCATCAAGGAGTACAAGGTTGCTTTGCCTCCCGGCGAACACATGGACTTCGAGCCCGGTTCATACGCACAGATCAAGATTCCTGCATTCAACATCGACTACGACAAGGACTTCGACAAGTCTCTTATAGGTGATACCTATCTTCCCGCATGGAAGAATTTCGGTCTCTTCAACCTCAAGTGTACAAACGACACTCCCACAGTTCGTGCCTACTCGATGGCCAACTACCCCGATGAGGGCGATATCATCACTTTGAACGTGCGTATTGCAACACCTCCTTTCAAACCGAAAGAGCAGGGTGGCGGCTTTATGGATGTTAACCCCGGTATTGCTTCTTCATACATCTTCAGTCTGAAACCCGGCGATAAGGTAATCATGAGTGGTCCTTATGGTGAGTTCCGTCCCAACTACGACACAGGTCGTGAGATGATTTGGGTAGGTGGTGGTGCCGGTATGGCTCCCTTGCGTGCACAGATTATGCACATGCTCAAGACACGCCAGTGCCGCGACCGTCAGATGCACTACTTCTACGGTGCCCGTGCTTTGGAGGAGATTCCCTTCCTGGACGACTTCCTGGCATTGGAGAAGGAGTTCGACAACTTCCACTTCCACTTGGCGCTTGACCGTCCCGATCCTAAGGCTGATGCTGCCGGTATCAAGTATACAGCGGGCTTTGTTGCTCCTGTTATGGGCGATACATATCTTAAGGCGCATGAGGCTCCCGAGGATTGCGAATACTACTTGTGCGGTCCTCCCATGATGGCCAAGACTGTTCTCGACCTCTTGGATAGCCTTGGTGTTGAGAAGGATATGATTCACTTCGACGACTTCGGAGGTTAATTGCGACCTTCGTGAATATAAACATCCGCCCGGACTGCTTCTTGCGAAGCTGAGTCCGGGCGGATGTTTTTTTGTCGCAGTCTGCGGTTCTGTTCAGACAGCGAAGCCTATGCTTTGGCGCTTTTCGTTATTTATGCTTTTTACCGAGGTGAATCTGAACTTGTCGAGCGCGGAGCGGACATCTTCCTCTTTTATGGTTGTGAAGGTCTCCTTGTCTGCAATGAAGTTGCTGCTCATTATTCTTGCGCTCATGGCAGGGAGCATACCTTTCATCACAACCTGTCCCATCCATCGTGCGTTGCTGAAGAACTTATCCTTGTTCTTGCATGCTTCGCCGATGCCTTTGAGCAGTGCTTCCCGTGCTGCTGTGTCGAGCGAGTATCCGTTCTTATCCAGCATAGCTGTTGCTATCTGCATAAGTTCCTCTTCGGAATAGTCGTCGAAATGGAACTTGTGGGGGAATCGTCCATGTAGTCCCTGGTTTACGCGCATCATGCGATCCATCTCATCCTGATAGCCCGCCATAATTATAAGGGTGTCGGGGTTGGGTTGTGCAAGCACTGTGAGGAGTGCGTCTATCGCATGCTGACCGAAGTCTTTCTTGTCGTCTGTATCCTCGCAGAGCGTGTATGCTTCGTCTATGAAGAGCACATTGCCGCGTGCCTGTTCGAGTATCCTTTGCATATTTCGCTCTGTTTCACCTATGTAGCGTCCTATCATCTTGGCACGTTCCGTTATTATTACCTCTCCTTTGCTGAGCAGGCCGAGTGAGCGGAATATTTTGCCGATTTTCTTTGCAACCGTTGTTTTTCCTGTGCCGGGGTTGCCTGTGAATATCATGTGGTGAGGAGTCTGTTCTGCTACCGGAAGCCCCATGCTGCGACGTATCTCTTCCATTTGCATATAGTTGAACATTGTCCTGAAGTGTTCTTTCAGGTTGTTGAGTCCAACCATGCTGTTCAACTCCATCATAGAACGTTCAAATTCGGATTCAGTGCCGGAACCTAATTCAATGTTGAAGTCTTCGGCCTCTATTGTCATGATGTTTCTCTCCTTTTCGCCGCTTGTGTTGATTGTGCGGTCGAGTATGCGCGGGTAGATGCTCTCCTTGAAGAAGCGCTTCAGCTCTTCGCTGCGCCAGCGTGTGGCGTCGCCTTTGCTTCGTGCGTTCTCTATGAGTCTTACCAGTGCCGGTTCGCTCTCTTCGCTCATGAAGTAGTCGTATGTCTCGAAGATGTCCTGCAAGCAGTGTATCTGCTCTGCTGCCGAGAAGTATTCCTGTCTTACGATGTTCTCTTCGGGGAAGAGTCCTTGCAGGAATGGTGCTGTTTCGATTACGGTCTTGCACTCCGATTCCGTACCGCAGAGAATCAGTGAATTGCACTCCTCAGTCGTTAACCATTTTTCTATTTTGCCGAGGATGGCTCCGCCGTTGGGCGTGAGCAGTGAGCCTACGTTGCAGAGTACCATTGCTGAATTTCTGCATGAATTGATGAAATCGTTGCTCTCCTCGTATGGGTCTGCGGTGTATTTGGGTTCTATCAGCTGCGCACAGTCCGCCTTTTGGTATGTGCGGTTGTTGGTGGCGAGAGCTACAAAGACGTCGAGAAACTTGTCGTCGGTAAATTCTACTATGTAGTTTTGCTGCATAGATACCGTTTTAAGTCCGAACTTCTGCCTCATATCGTTGACAACCATTGGTTTGAGGTTTGATGCAATGGCCTCTTTGCAACGGTTGAGTCCCGGGAACTTCGACAGCCTCTTCCACTCCTCATCGTGGCTGCCTGTGAGCAGGTGTTTCATGAAGAGGTATTCTTGCGACTGCTTGTTTATCTTCTCGCTGTCAAGCAAGGTGAACTTCTCGCCATCGTATGCGAAAGCCGCTTTGTGGATGGGTTCGTTGTTCTGCAGCAAATAGATGTTGTATCTCTCTTTAAGCCAAATGTACTTTGAACTTATGTTGATTTTTATCTTTTTTGCCCCTGTGCTGCGCGGATGGGACTTTATCGGTGCGCACATGCTTCTGTAGTCGCCTGTGGTGCAGCAGATTGTGAATTCCTCTTTGTTCGTCTGCTTGCTGTCGAATGAGATTTCGAGTGTCGTTGTACCCGAAGTTGTGCTTCCGTGGATGTTATCTTTCTTCGTTAGACCGATGCTGTTGACCTTGGCAGTCTCGCGGTCTTCGCCGTGTTGCAGTATGGAGAAGTTGAAGCGTATGTTGTCGCCCATTGTCGCGTAGGAACATCCGGCCTTTTGTGCAGCTCCGCATACGAGCAGAAAGTAGTTGCCGTATGTATAGTCTACGGTGTCGCAGAGTATATCTATGCTTGTTTCGAAGTTGCATCCGTCTATGCTTCGTATGGCGAGGGGTTCGGGTGTTCCTTCCGCGTAGAGTGCCAACAGAAGTTTGTCTTCTGTCATATACATGCTTATTTCGTTCAGACCAATATGTATGGTTTTTCCTTTGAGGAAGCCTGATACAAAGAAGGTGGTTGTGTCGTATGGCACATTTCTGCATACACTCTTGTCTACAGAGATCTCTATGCTGTCGTCTATCTCACAGAATGTCTCTTTGTGGCATGTAGGGATGCTGTATTCTGTTCCGCGCGATTTGTATGCTCTGAATGAGTAGTATTCAGGTACTGCACCGTTCCGGAAGTCGAATTGTGCATCGTGTCTCTTTATACATGCTTCTATTTCTTCGTTCAAGAATTCATCGAGTAATTTGTCAAATTCGTCTGCTGATTTATCGAAATTCATAGTCTTAGTTTTTTTTAGGTTGATTATTGTGTGTGGGTTGCTGATAAGAACGGCAGAGCCGTTCCTTGATGAGAGGGTAGAAGGAGCCTACTGTATGCATCAGCGTTGTTGTGCTGCATACAGTCAATAAGAAGTGTCGTGATTGTGTCCGGATATATGTGCTGAACCGGCGCACAAAGAGCTGGAATCATCCGCAAATGGAGATTCCATTTGTTCCGACCCCATGGACAGGGATTATCTTCTCCCGTGTCTGTCGGAGGGTGTCCAACAATTCAAAGAAGGGCATAATGCATCGAATCACATAGGCGTGTGCCGCCTTGCGGTGTCAATAGCATCAATTTTTTTCTTCGAATTGTTAATCATAAACTATGAATTTGTGAATGTTTTAGGGAAACAGTAATGAACTTTGTTTAATTGGCTATATTGTCTTATTTGGCAATATAGTTGCCTTTGTAATAGAGGCGCATTTCCCTATTTGCGACAAAGGTATGTATAGTATTTTAATTACGCAAATTAGTAAACATTATTTAACAATAAATTTATCAACGGGATTAAATCCTTTTTTACTATCGTGTCGTTCAGGCGGTGTTCGCCATCGAACCACAGACAGCGATCCTCACCGTAGAGCTTTGCCATCAGCGGGTAGAAGTGTACCACAGGGTCCTTGTCTCCGAAAAGCCCGTAGACAATCTTTTTCTCCTCATCGTTAATGCCGTCGAACTGGGTTTTTTCCATCAGTTTGAACTGCTCGACTATCTTTTTGTCTACGCGGAATTCCATCACACCATCCTTGCGCTTGGCTGTGTACTTGTGCTTGCCCATGTGGTTGAAGAGCAGTGTGCGCGACATTTCGAACGAGGGGTTGACGATGATGCGCGGTATTCCCCACATTTGCTGTGCGTACATTCCGCCCATGGAGGTACCTATGATAATGTCGGGTTGCTCCTCTTCTACGGTCTTGTGCAACAGTTCAAGGGCTTCGAAGGGGTCGATGGGAAGGTCGGGGGCAACAACGCGCCAGTCGGGAAAGTGGCGGCGCAACGACATTACGGTACCCGAACTGCCCGATGAGGCGAATCCATGAACATACATTATCTTTATTATCTTCTCCATGATAGCGATACTTTTCTGCGAAATTAGGCATAATATTTGGTATTTCTGCTTTTTCGTACAAATAAATTGGATTATCTTTGCCCTCGGATAATAAAGAAAATCGTATCTATTTGAGTGACAGAGGTCAATAAAGAGGTCAAAAGCTGTTGGTAACGATTTAGCGACATTACCACCGCACCGATACGCTGTGCTTTGCT
>SUXT01000038.1 GCA_015060835.1 Bacteroidales bacterium | reverse complement strand
ATGAGAAGAGAACTCCTCCGTCTTCAAAAAACTTCGTTTTTCGAATCCACCTCCTCTTCAAGAGGAGGAATAATAAAACTCTCCCTCTTGGATAAGAGGGAGTACCCGCAGGGGGAGGGAGTTTGAAAGAATACACCTGCCACCCCATCAAACTCCTCCGTCTTCAACCTTTCGTCCCCCCTGTCCATCCGCATTTGCAATGCGGATGCTTTGAGTATTAGCATTTACAATGCGTTTATACAATACAATTGCACCTACATAAACGAAGACTGAAGCACATAGATTCATAATAGGTTTTATTTTAGCGCATCACAGATGCTTATACTCAATCCTTCGCGTTACAAACGCGAAGGGACGAGGGAATAAAAATTTACCGGACACCAATAACTGTTTATAAATTTCCATTCTTAAGAAAATAGAAACTGTAAAGAGACAGGTTGTTGCATGTCTTATTTCGAATTCATGTTATTCTATGGAGCCTCCCTGTTATGTGAAAATAAGAAGGTGCACCTGATTTAAAATCATAGTGCACCTTCTTGTGTCTTTATGGACGGAATTGAAATCTCTACAATCCCTCTGTATCCTTATATATAAAGCGACGTATTTTCTTTGTGGCAGTCTTTTCGAAAGGCTCTTTCATAACCTCTACTGCTCCTACTTTGGAGTTCTTGTTTACATTCTTGTTTACAATGCTGAGTATTCTCTGCTTGTATCCTTCGAGCTTCTTGAAAAACTCCTCTTCGCCCTGCTGGTCCCAGTCGATGACATTGTCGTTGAAAGTTACAAGTGCCACGAGCTTGCCGCCGCGCTGCATAACGATTGATTCGTTTACCTCCTCGATGTCGTTGATGACCTTCTCAATCTCTTCGGGGTAGATGTTCTCACCCGATGCGCCGAGTATCATGTTGTTCAGACGGCCCTTGATGTAGTATTTGCCCTTTTCGTCCATGCAGGCGAGGTCGTTGGTGCGGAACCATCCGTCCTCGGTGAAGGCGTTTCTTGTTCTTTCGGGGTCTTTATAGTATCCGAGCATTACGTTGGGGCCTTTTGCCACAATTTCGCCTTCGCCTGTTTCGGGGTTTACATTGTGCAACTTTAGTTCTACGCCTTTTACGGGGATACCTATAGAGCCTGCTGTGCGTGCTCTCTTTACCGAGAAACTGAGCAGGGGTGAGGTCTCTGTAAGGCCGTAGCCGATGGCGTAGGGGAAGCCGGCTTTCAGCAGGAAGGCTTCGATGTCTGCATCGAGTTTGGCGCCACCGATGCCGAAGAAGGTTACCTTGCCACCGAATGTGCTTTTCAGCTTCATGCCTATTATCTTGCACATGAGACCGTAGGCATTCTTGTTCATCCACGAGAGCAGAGGGCTCTTCTTGATGGTGGGCAGGATGCTGTTCTTGTAGATTTTCTCTATAATCAGGGGGACGGCGAGTATGGTTGTGGGGCGCACCTCTTTCATGGCTTTTAGCAGCAGGGAGGGTACGGGCGGCTTGGACATATAGTACACGCTTGCTCCTGCATACATGGGGTAGAGCATGCCTATAGTCATTTCGAATGTGTGGGGCATGGGAAGTATAGACAGCCATCTGTCCTTCTCATTGCGGCTTGTTGCGTCGTAGCATGAGTGGACACACGATATAAGGTTGCGGTGGCTAAGCACTACGCCTTTGGCATTGCCTGTGGTACCCGATGTGTAGTTGATGGTTGCAATGTCATCGGGCATGGGGTGGCATACCTTTCCGTCGCAAGTGAATTTGCTGTCGTCCCTTTTTATCTCTTCGAAGGTCTCGATGTCTATAACAAGTGTCATCTTGTCCATGCACTCTTTGTTTACATTGCCTAAAAGACGCTTTGATACGAAGAGTACCTTGCTCTCGGAGTGGTTGAGTATGTTGGTTACTTCATTTTCGGAGCAGTCGGGCAGAATGGGTATTGATATGCGGCCGAAAGCTACGGTGCTGAAGAATGCCACTGTCCAGTTGGGCATGTTCTGCGAGAGAATGGCCACCTTGTCACCGGCTCCTATGCCGAATTGTGTGAGGCGTTTGGAGATGCTGTCGCACTTTGTCTTGAATTCGGCGTAGGTGTATCCGCCCTCTGCATCTATCATCTTGGAGAGGAGGTTCTTGGGGAAAAATGTGGTGGAGTATTCGTATAGTTTGCCGAGTGTGTCCACATAGTTCTCTCTTATGGATTTTATCCTTCTGTATAAATATTTCATTGTATGTGTATTATGTTCTTCTTTGTATTGCAAAGATAGAGCAGTTTGTGCAATTTTTGTGTGTGCCCTTTCTTTTTTTTACCAATATTTACAGCTTAGTTATATATTTTAGTGAAAAGCTTTTATGCTTTTGGGATTATACTCTCTTTTATGCATTGGTAGGCAAAGAGACATTCGAGGCATCTGTTCTTCTTGCAGTATTGGTTTTTCAGTTGTATGAGTGCTTGTGTGTCGGCAGCACTCTTTGCTGTGATTCCTGCTTTTGCCCATGAGCGTATGATGCTGTTCTCCTCGGGCGGTAGGCTATACAGAAAATCCTCGGCGCGGTTGCAGAGGGTGGTGTTGTTGCGGTGCTTGCCATAGGTGTAGAGTATGGGTATGATGGTGTTTATCGTCAGCAGATTGAGATGCTTGTTGCTCAGTGTGGTGGCGCGGTTGTTTATCTCTGTGCCTCCGAATTGGTTGTGTCTGTCCCAATAGCTGCTTGCGGGTGTCTGCAACAGATTCCTGATGGCCTCAAGGGTGGTGCAGTCGGCTATGTGGGAAAGGCTTATCTTGCCGCTGTGGTACATGGCGGCGAGACGGGCTATGCGGGTGTGAGGGGTGGTGCCGGCCCATAGGGTGTGGGGTGTCTGCGCAAGACCGAACTTGGCTTTCAGGAATTTGTATTCGTTGCGCAGATTGGTGTAATATGGTGTGCCGAGGGCTTCGGTGCGGTAGTATTCGGGGATGCTCTCCTCTTCGAGCAGTCCGGCCTGGCCGAAGAATATTGCTTCGGTTTGCAGCGGATTGTCGCGGTGCTTGCCGAGAGCACTGAGGTTAAGCACTTTTGCCCACTCTTCGAAGGCGTCGCCCTGTATGCCGAATCCGAAGTTGCGTGCGAGCAGGCGGAAAAGTGTCTCTTCCCAGCGCTTTTCGCTCAGATTGTGCAATCGGGTTATTCGTGCAGCCTTCTCTTCCATGCGCTCGGCAAGCAGGCGGGAGAGGAAGTTTCCCATCTGCAATGTGCTGCTTGCGGGTGGTGTGTCGCTACATGGGCGGAAGCCTTTTTCTATGGATTGGAATGCGGCGATTGTTTCGGGTGTCGGGACTATTTTTAGGGTGGGGAGGGTGCACGGCTCTTCTGTGGCGGTGATGTTTAGTATGGCTCTGTCTGTTTCGTCACCGGTGATGCAGAATGTTATGTCCCCCCGTTTTTCCTTGCCACCTATCATCAAGTGGGCGTCTTCGAATATGTCGGGTTTTTCGTTGCCGTTGTTGAGTATTTCGATGGTGACGCCTTCGGTTGTTAGCAGTGGCCGTTGGGGAAATAGTCTGTATTTCCAGATGTAGCGGAGTAGTGCTTTCATGCTTCTGTGTTGTTATCCTCGGTCGTTTCGGCTTCGGTCTCGTTCTTTATGGACTCTTTTTTTTCCTCGGGGTAGCTGATGCGTGTGTGGTATATGGCTTTCAGTCGCTCCTTGAAGGTGGATTTTATAGTGTCGATGTCCTTGAATGTCAAAGGGGTGAGCGAAAATTGCCCGTTCTCCAGCTGTGCATCGATAATCTTGTCGACCAATGTGTGTATGTTGCTCTCGGTGTATTCCTTGAGACTGTGCGAGGCGGCTTCCACACTGTCGGCCATCATCAGTATGGCCTGTTCGCGGGTTTGCGGTTTGGGGCCTGCGTAGGTAAAGAGCGACTCGTCGATATACTCGTCGGGGTGGGCATTCTTGTATGTGATGTAGAAGTATCCTGTTTTTGAAGTGCCGTGGTGGGTGGTGATAAAATCCTTTATGCTGTCGGGCAGATGGTGTGAATTGGCAATTGATACACCGTCTGTTACGTGGCGGAGGATTATTGCAGCGCTCTCTTCAGGGGGGAGGTTGTTGTGGGGACTGATGCCGCCGCTCTGATTTTCGGTGAAGTAGATGGGGTTCTTCATCTTGCCAATGTCGTGGTAGAGGGCACCTGTACGCACCTCGATGCTGTTTGCGCCTACGCGTCGGGCTGCTTCTGCGGCGAGGTTACCTACCTGCATCGAGTGCTGGAATGTGCCGGGGGCATCCTGCGATAGCTTGTAGAGCAGTTCGTTGTTGATGTTGGAGAGCTCTATGAATGTTACGGCCGAGGTGAACCCAAAAATCTTTTCGATGGCAAACATCAGCGGGTATGTAGATAGCAACAAGGCACCGTTGATGAGGAAGTATATGTACATGCTCAGGTTGAGCTTGGTGATGTCGTTCTCCGAAATGAGTTCGTATGCAAAGCAGACCATTGCCTGTGAGAGCAGTACGAAGAATACTGTACGGAAAAGTTGCGAGCGCGCGCTCAATTCACGCAGACTTACTATTGCAGCGAATCCTCCGGCAATCTCTATGAGCATGAATATGTGGGGGGATTGCAGCATTGTTGAGCAGATGAATATCTGCACTACATGTGTCATGAAGGCTGTGCGTGAGTCGGCAAATAGACACAGAAGTATCGGTACCATTGCAAATGGTACCATGAAAACGTTGCCGGTGTGTGTGCGCACCATCCATGCTACTGTCAGCGTGAAGAGGGTTATCAGCAGGTAGATAAGTATGAACTTGTTCGACTGTGCGAAGTAGGTGGGACGGTAGATTCTCAGGAAGTAGATGAGACCGAGCAGCGCCATTGTTACAAGTAGTATCTGACCGAGTAATGTGAAGCCCGTCTGACGTTTTTCGTTGTCGCGCTTATTCCACTCATATTGGTAGGATTGCAGTGTCTTGTAGAGCTTTTCGTCGACAATGTCGCCACGGCTTATTATCTTTTGTCCTTTCTGCACCATTCCGTCGCTGATGGATACCGATGCTTTAAGTTCTTCGAGGGCAAGCTCTGTCTTTGCCTTGTTGTATATGATGTTGGGTTGTATGTACTCTTCGAGCTTGAGGCTCATGAGTACATCTCTGGGGAGTGTGTCGTTGTAGGTCAGTTGACGGTATACCGATTTTATGGTGTTGAGTTTCTTTGTGTTGACGGTGCGTGCTATGTTGTCATCGGTTACTATCTTGATGTCTGTGAGACTGTCGCTCTTTATGATTTCGCTGTTGTCTATCGAGATGATACCTTTGGCGTAGGCGTTTTTCAGCCTTTGACGGTAGCTGTTGTACTGTTGCGGGGTGATTATCTCGTAGAATCTGCTGTCGTAGTCCTTCTGGAATTGAGCTATGGCATTGGTGCTTATTGTGCTGTCGATATTGAAGTAGGGTTGGAACTCTCTATAAAGGCTGTCCTGCTCGGCCTGTATGCTTTCATCGCTTTTGTAGATGGGGAAGTCGAAGTCCGACATCAGCTGACCGTATGTCCACGGGGTGTTGATGCTGAAGTGATAGTTGAACTTTGTGTCTCTGGGCATAAAGTAGATGATGGCGCTTATGCAGGCTATCACCAACAATGTTTCAAGTATGGTACGTTGTTTGAATCTGGGCATTTTTGTTGTTGTTTGGTGGTTGGATGTTGCTTGCCTGCATCCGTTGTAGGATGCTTGTTGAATGATTTACGATTCGAAAGTACAAAAAAAATGAGAAAAAAAGAAACATGGGCTTTTAAAATTGTTGTTTGGTGTTGTTTTGTAGGTATATGTGCGTGGATATTTGTTCTTTTTAAAAACTTTTGTACCTTTGCTTCGGAATTTTGCGGCACGATAGGATCTTGAAAAAACAGACTCTTGCGCCGTGTGTAGAATTTTATTTGTAATTGTATGAATGACAGAAAAGTAAGAGTGCGCTTTGCGCCCAGCCCCACCGGACCTTTGCATATCGGCGGTGTAAGGACTGCATTATATAACTATTTGTTCGCCAAACAGAATGGCGGTGATTTTATCTTCCGTCTCGAAGATACCGACTCCAACCGTTTCGTGGAGGGTGCCGAGGAGTATATACTCGAATCTTTCAGATGGTTGGGAATAAAATTCGATGAAGGTGTCTCTTTCGGCGGAAACTACGGTCCTTACCGCCAGTCGGAAAGAAGAGATATTTACAAGAAATATGTGAAAATCCTTTTGGATTCAGGCAAGGCTTATATTGCTTTCGATACTCCCGAAGAACTTGATAAAAAGCGTGCTGAAATCGAGAATTTCCAGTACGATGCCTCTACGCGTCTTTCGATGCGCAATTCGCTCTCTATGCCGGCCGATGAGGTGCAGGCACTTATCGACGGCGGACACAAATATGTTGTCCGTTTCAAGATTGAGCCGGGCGAAAAGGTTGTTGTCAACGATATTATCCGCGGTGTAGTAACCATAGACTCCTCTATCCTCGACGACAAGGTGCTCTACAAGTCGGCCGACGAACTTCCTACCTATCACCTTGCAAACATCGTGGATGACCACTTGATGGAGGTTACTCATGTGATCCGCGGCGAGGAGTGGTTGCCTTCGGCTCCCTTGCATGTGCTTCTCTACCGTGCTTTCGGCTGGGAAGATACAATGCCTGCCTTTGCCCATCTGTCGTTGTTGCTGAAACCCGAAGGCAACGGCAAGTTGAGCAAGCGCGACGGAGACAAATTGGGATTCCCCGTATTCCCGCTTGAGTGGAAAGATCCTGCAACCGGTGCTATCTCTTCGGGATACAGAGAGAGCGGCTATCTGCCTGAGGCAGTGGTGAATTTCCTTGCTCTTCTTGGATGGAACCCCGGCGACGATGTTGAAATGATGGATGTAGAAGAGCTTATCAAGAAGTTCGACCTTACACATTGCAGCAAGGCGGGTGCACGTTTCGACTACAAGAAGATGATATGGTTCAACCACGAATATATAATCAAGAAGTCGGATGAGGAGGTTGCCGAAATGTTCGCTCCTGTTGTGGAGTCGCACGGTGTCTCTGTGGATGCTGCCACACTCACAAAGATTGTCTCTCTGATGAAGGGGCGCGTGAACTTTGTACACGAACTTTGGGAGGCTTCCAATTTCTATTTCATTGCTCCCGAGTCGTATGACGAAAAGACTGTAAAGAAACGTTGGAAAGCCGACTCTGCGGTTAAGATGACGGAACTTGCCGCCCTGCTTGAATCGCTTGACGACTTCTCTATTGAAAATCAGGAAAAGGAGGTTAAGGCATGGATAGAGTCCAAAGAGTATTCTCTCGGTGAGATAATGAATGCTTTCCGTCTCGCACTCGTTGGTGAGGGTAAAGGTCCTCAGATGTTCGACATTTCGGGCATCATAGGCAAGGAGGAGACATTGGCGCGTCTGAAAAAGGCGGTCGAAGTGCTTGGTTGATAATCATCGGGCCTATGTATAGTCTACTTATATATCTTTATATCGCAGGCGTAAAGTTGGCTGCGCTGTTCGGACATAGAAAGGCGCGTCTGCTGGTCGAGGGGCACAAGAATATCTTCCCTCTGCTGAAGGAGCGTCTGCGTCCCGGAGAAAAGTATCTGTGGTTCCATGTGTCGTCTCTCGGTGAGTTTGAACAGGGACGCCCGGTGATGGAACGCCTTCGTGAGAGTCATCCCGAGTACCGCATCGTGCTTACCTTTTTTTCTCCATCGGGGTATGAATCGGCGAAGAAATATCAGTCGGCGGACATTATTTGCTATCTGCCGTTCGATACCCGTCGCAACGTGGGTCGTTTCCTTGATATTTTGAAACCCGAAAAGGCGTTTTTTATAAAATATGAGTTCTGGCCCAATTTTCTTGCAGGATTAAAAAAGAGAGGGGTGCCCACATACAGCGTCTCCTCGATATTCCGCAAGGAGCAGATGTTTTTCAAGACAATAGACTTCGGTTACCGCAAGACACTGAAATGTTTTACCCATCTTTTTGTGCAGGATAATGCCTCTAAGGGGCTTCTTGCAACGATAGGTCTTGATAATGTAACGGTTATAGGCGACACACGCTTCGACAGAGTGATGAAGATTGCTGCCGATGCCAAGCAGTTGGCGCTTGTGGAGACATTTGCCGAAGGTAAAAGAGTCTTTGTTGCAGGTAGCTCATGGACGCCCGACGAGGATATTTTCATCAAATATTTCAATGCCCACAAAGGTTGGAAGCTGATAATAGCATCGCACGAGGTTACCGAGACGCGTTTGGCCGAGATACAGAGCAAATTCTCCGGTAAATGTGTGCGCTACACTCAGGCCAATATGGATGAGGCAAGAGAGGCGGACTGTCTGTTGATAGACTGTTTCGGACTCCTATCCTCTATCTATCGCTATGGCAAGGTTGCCTATGTGGGCGGAGGCTTCGGCGCGGGAGTACACAATCTGCTCGAAGCGGCAGTTTACGGAATGCCGGTGTTCTTTGGTCCGAACAACAGAAAATTCCGTGAAGCGCAGAAACTGAAAGAGTGCGGTGGCGGATTGGAGATTTCGAGCTATGAGGATTTTGAGGCAAAAATGGATCTCTTCGATGCCGATGAGAATCTCCTTGCGCAAGCCGGAGCGGCTGCGGGAGAATATGTAGGCGGAAACAGCGGTGCCACCCAAAAGTTGCTTGCAGCACTGAATCTGCTTTAAGTCTCTCTTTTTGTGCGATGAAATGCAGAATTTGACAAAAAAATGTTTATCTTTGCGATAACAGCTTTTTTGATATACAAAACAGAACAAAATATTTATCAAACTTTTAAATATAGACAATATGAAGTACTTAACAAACGAGAAACTAACAATCGTAGGTGCCGGTGGTATGATCGGCTCAAATATGGCTCAGTGTGCATTGATGCTCGGCCTTACTCCCAATATCTGTCTTTACGACATCTTCGAGCCCGGTGTTCACGGTGTTGCTGACGAGATGGCACAGTGTGGCTTCCCCGGTGCAAACATTACATGGACAACCAACCCCGAAGAGGCATTCACAGGTGCTAAATACATCGTTTCTTCAGGCGGTGCTCCCCGTAAGGAGGGTATGACACGCGAAGACTTGCTCAAGGGCAACTGCCAGATTGCAGCAGAGTTCGGTGACTTTATCAAGAAATACTGCCCCGATGTTAAGCACGTAGTTGTTATCTTCAACCCCGCCGATGTTACAGCATTGACAGCTTTGATTCACTCAGGTCTCAAACCCAACCAGTTGACATCTTTGGCAGCTCTCGACTCTACACGTTTACAGCAGGCTCTTGCTCAGGAGTTCGGCGTTGCTCAGGATAAGGTTACAGGTGCAAAGACATACGGTGGCCATGGCGAGCAGATGGCTGTATTTGCATCACAGGTTAAAATCGATGGCAAGCCTTTGTCTGAGATGGGACTCTCTGAGGAGCGTTGGGCTGATATCAAGCTCAGAACAGTTCAGGGTGGTTCAAACATCATCAAACTCCGTGGTCGCAGCTCATTCCAGAGCCCCTCATACTGCGCTATCAAGATGATTGAGGCTGCAATGGGTGGTGAGCCTTACACATTGCCCGCAGGTTGCTTCGTTGATTGCGAGGAACTTGGCTTCAAGAATGTGATGATGGCTATGCCTACAACTATCGACGCTGATGGCGTACACTATGTTGCTCCTCAGGGTACACCCGAAGAGATGGCTTCATTGCAGACTTCTGTAGAGCATTTGGGCAAGATGCGCGACGAGATTATCGCTCTCGGCATCCTTCCTCCCGTAGAAGAGTGGAGCACATTGAATGCTAACATCTAATAAACGGCAGATATTGCTTTTTGCATAAAAAGATAGGCATCGGGCACTTTCCGGTGCCTATCTTCTTGTCTTGAAGGCTCTTTTTGTTCTTAAATTGGAAAAATTACTCTAAAAGTTTTGTGGATAGGAAAATTGTTGCTATTTTTGCGCCGCATTTCGTAGATAATTAAACAATATATATAAAATGATAGTAGTACCTGTTAAAGAAGGAGAGAACATTGAAAAAGCTCTCAAAAAATTCAAGAGAAAATTCGAGAAGACCGGCGTTGTAAAAGAACTTCGCGCTCGTCAGCAGTTTGACAAACCCTCTGTAATCAACAGACTCAAGAGAGAGCATGCTGTTTATGTACAGCGTATGCGCGATGCAGAAGAATAAAAAAGTCGATTTTTCTTGCATTTTTGATTTATAAGCTATATATTCGTTGCTGAAAGGAATTTCAGCAACGAATTATGTTTTTAGAAGCATTCATAACATATCTGCGGGTAGAACGTAACTGCTCATCGCACACGCAAAAAGCATATGCGACTGATATCAGAATGTTCGAAGAGTATCTCTCCGGTCTCGGCGAAGGGCTTACTCCGGTGAATTGCGATAAGGATGTGGTGCGTTGCTGGGTAGCAGACTTAATGGATAAAGGTTGTGCTGTGAATTCGGTTTGTAGAAAACTGAGTGCGCTGCGCGCCTTTTTTTCGTATCTGAAGGAGCAGGGCAAGATTGCAGAAAATCCTATGCTTGCAATTGTCGCACCTAAAAAACGTAAGCCTCTTCCGGTTTTTCTTAAAGAAGAGGAGATTGATGAACTTCTTGATGATGCGGATTCGGACTCTGATTATATATATAAAAGGAATAAGACGATAATAGCTTGTTTCTATGAAATGGGTTTGCGTCTGTCTGAACTCTGCGGGTTGAATGTTTCTGATGTGGATTGGTACGAAAATCAAGTTAAAGTTTGCGGCAAGCGTGGGAAAGAACGGATTGTTCCTTTCGGTTCTGGGTTAAGACGGATGTTGCAGGGCTATGTAGCCGACCGTGATGGTGTTGCAGGGCAGAATGAAGATGCGCTCTTTGTTTCGTCGCGCGGATGCAGGATTTCTTCTTCTCAGGTTTATCGTCTTGTCCGGGAGCAGTTGTCGCAAGTCGCCACGGTGAAAAGGAAAGGGCCGCATACGCTCAGGCATACATTTGCAACAGCGATGTTGAACAATGATGCCGAACTGAGTGCGGTGAAAGAACTTTTGGGGCACGAACAATTGGCGACAACCGAAGTTTATACCCATGTAACATTCGAAGAATTGAAAAAGGTTTATAAGAAAGCCCATCCAAGGGCCTAACTAAAATTATAGGAGGATATATTATGATAACAAGAATTCAGGCGGTACATTTTGATGCATCGCAGCAGTTGCAGGAATTTGTAGAGAAAAAAGTGGCAAAGCTCGAAAAATTATGTGAAGGAGCAGGTACGCTCGAAGTAACAATGAAGCTGATAAAGCCCGAAACAGCTATGAATAAAGAGGTAAGTCTTAATCTTACCGGAGCCGGAATGGAGATGTATGTTTCTAAAGTTGCAGACAAGTTCGAGGATGCATTGTTGGAATGTATAGATGCTTTGAAGGCGAAAATCGAGAAAAATAAGGAAAAAAACAGGTGATTTTGAAAAAAAAGGCTGAAAAAGTTTTGTAGTTAAAAAAAAAGCCGTACATTTGCAATCGCTTTAGGCAAGCAACGAATGCCAATTATAAATTTCGATGCCTCTTTAGCTCAGTTGGCCAGAGCACGTGATTTGTAATCTCGGGGTCGTTGGTTCGAATCCGACAAGAGGCTCGAAATCTGAAATCGGCCGGGGTTTGTTTAAGGCGATCGCAAATGCGTTTTCTAAAATAGTGAATTAGGGCAAATACCAGAGTGGCCAAATGGGGCAGACTGTAAATCTGCTGGCTTACGCCTTCGGTGGTTCGAATCCATCTTTGCCCACAGCAGTTGAAAAAGAGAATGCAAACCGGCCGTGATATCCTCTTTAATAGAGAAATGTCTAAGTTTGTTTGCAAACTTTTTGTGCAAATGTTTTGCGGGAGTAGCTCAGTTGATAGAGCATCAGCCTTCCAAGCTGAGGGTCGCGGGTTTGAGCCCCGTTTCCCGCTCTTTTTTTCAATGCTGTTATAGCTCAGTGGTAGAGCACTTCCTTGGTAAGGAAGAGGTCTCGAGTTCAAATCTCGATAACAGCTCTGAGAAAAACTATTATTCTTTAGTGTGAAATAATTTGGTAAATATATTAATTAATAGAGAAAAGAACTATGGCAAAAGAAAAATTTGAGCGTTCTAAACCTCACGTAAACATCGGTACTATCGGTCACGTAGACCACGGTAAGACCACTTTGACAGCTGCTATCACAACTGTATTGGCTAAGAAAGGTCTTTCTGAGTTGCGTTCATTCGATTCAATCGACAATGCTCCCGAGGAGAAAGAG
Organism: Bacteroidales bacterium; assembly: GCA_015060835.1. Classification (GTDB taxonomy): domain Bacteria; phylum Bacteroidota; class Bacteroidia; order Bacteroidales; family Bacteroidaceae; genus HGM04593. Next base: position 9,440 of record SUXT01000038.1, on the reverse strand, counting down.
CGTGGTATCACTATCAATACTGCACACGTTGAGTATCAGACAGCTAACCGTCACTATGCACACGTAGACTGTCCGGGTCACGCCGACTACGTTAAGAACATGGTAACCGGTGCTGCGCAGATGGACGGTGCTATCATCGTAGTAGCTGCAACAGACGGTCCCATGCCCCAGACAAAAGAGCACATCCTTCTCGCTCGTCAGGTAAACGTTCCCCGCTTGGTTGTATTCTTGAACAAGTGCGACGTTGTTGATGACGAAGAGATGCTCGAACTCGTTGAGATGGAGATGCGTGAGCTTCTCGAGTTCTACAACTTCGACGCTGAGACTCCTATCATCCGTGGTTCTGCACTTGGTGCATTGAACGGCGTTCCTGAGTGGGAAGACAAGGTAATGGAGTTGATGAACGCAGTTGACGAGTGGATTCCCCTGCCTCCCCGTGATACAGACAAACCCTTCTTGATGCCCGTTGAGGACGTATTCTCAATCACAGGTCGTGGTACAGTTGCAACAGGTCGTATCGAGACTGGTGTTATCAAGGTTGGTGATGAGGTTGAAATCCTCGGTCTTGGTGAGAATAAGAAGTCAGTTGTAACTGGCGTTGAGATGTTCCGTAAGCTCCTCGACCTCGGTGAGGCTGGTGATAACGTAGGTCTCTTGCTCCGCGGTATCGACAAGAACGAAATCAAGCGTGGTATGGTACTTTGCCACCCCGGTCAGATCAAACCTTACTCTAAGTTCGAGGCTCAGGTTTATATCTTGAAGAAGGAAGAGGGTGGTCGTCACACATCATTCCGCAACAAGTATCGTCCCCAGTTCTACCTCCGTACTATGGACTGTACAGGTGAGATCACTCTCCCCGCAGACGTAGAGTTGGTAATGCCCGGTGACAACTTGACAATCACAGTAGAGTTGATTTACTCTGTAGCATTGAACGAGGGTCTTACATTCGCAATCCGCGAGGGTGGCCGTACAGTAGGTGCTGGTCAGATTACAAAGGTAATCGAGTAATACACAACATAATTATCAGTTCCCTCGCAAGAGGGACTGATAACCTACGGGAATAGCTCAGTTGGTAGAGCACTGGTCTCCAAAACCAGGTGTCGGGAGTTCGAGCCTCTCTTCCCGTGCTAAAAAATACAATAATATGCTTAAACAATTCGCTCAATATTGTAAGGATTCTTACAACGAACTTGTGCATAAGACCACTTGGCCGACAGCCAAACAGCTGACAAGTCAAGCTGTTCTTGTCTTATATGCATCTCTTCTTATAGCGTTGGTAGTCTTCGCGATGGATCAGGTTTTCCAGTTTGTGATGGAGACAGTATACCCCAATTAATTGAAAGAAGATGGCAGAGCAAGAAGTAGAATTCAAATGGTACGTTCTGCGTGCCGTTAGTGGTAAGGAAGCTAAGGTTAAGGAGTATATCGATGCAGATGTAAAGCTTCATAACCTTAGTGAATATGTTTCACAAGTTCTTATTCCTACCGAGAAGACCGTTCAAGTGCGTAACGGCAAGCGTGTCGTAAAAGAGAAAAATTGTCTTCCCGGTTATGTCTTAGTAGAAGCAAAATTGGTAGGTGAAATACCCTATATGTTACGTAATACTCCTAATGTCTTGGGATTCCTTGGCGGAACAGAGTCTCCGACTCCTATCCGTCAGTCAGAGATTAACCGTATTCTCGGTACTGTAGATGTACTGCAGGAAACAGAAGAGGTTGCCTCTCTTGACTATGCTGTAGGCGAAACAGTAAAGGTAAACTTCGGTCCGTTCACAGGTTTCAATGGTGTTATCGAAGAGGTGAATATCGAAAGAAAAAAGCTCAAGGTAACAGTAAAGATCTTCGGTCGCAGTACTCCCGTAGAGTTGGGATTTACGCAAGTTACAAAGGAATGATGCGGCTTCCACACATCATCCAAAAACAGTTGTTAATTTATAGATTTTTTTAAAATGGCAAAAGAAGTTGCTGGACTTATCAAGTTACAGATTAAAGGTGGCGCAGCAAACCCCTCTCCTCCCGTAGGCCCTGCTTTGGGTTCCAAGGGTATCAATATCATGGAGTTTTGCAAGGCGTTTAATGCCAGAACCCAGGATAAAGCCGGAAAAGTTTTGCCTGTTATCATTACTTACTACGCAGACAAGTCTTTCGATTTTGTCGTAAAGACTCCTCCTGTGGCAATCCAGCTTTTAGAGGCAGCCAAGATTAAGGGTGGTTCAGCTGAGCCTAACCGTAAGAAGGTTGCTACAATCACATGGGAGCAGGTAGAGGCTATTGCAAAGGACAAACTTGTAGACCTTAACTGCTTTACTGTAGAAGCTGCTATGACAATGGTTGCAGGTACAGCAAGAAGTATGGGTATCAGTGTGAGTGGAACTTTTCCCGGTAACAATTAAAAATTTAAATTAGAATGGGTAAACTGACTAAAAATCAAAAGTTGGCAGCCGCTAAAGTTGATACAGCCAAGGCTTATTCACTTGACGAAGCAGTTGGACTCTTGAAAGAGATTACTTTCACAAAGTTCGATGCATCAGTGGATATCGATGTACGCTTGGGTGTTGACCCCCGTAAGGCTAACCAGATGGTAAGAGGTGTTGTTTCTCTTCCCAGTGGTACCGGTAAGGTGGTTCGTGTACTCTGCTTGTGTACACCCGACGTTGAGGAAGCTGCAAAAGCTGCAGGCGCTGACTATGTTGGTCTCGATGAGTATATCGAGAAGATTAAAGGTGGTTGGACAGATGTTGATGTTATCATCACAATGCCTTCAATCATGGGTAAAATCGGTGCCCTGGGTCGCGTACTCGGTCCTCGCGGATTGATGCCTAACCCCAAGAGTGGTACCGTAACAATGGATATTCCTAAAGCTGTTAAGGAAATTAAGCAGGGTAAGATCGATTTCAAGGTAGACAAGACAGGTATTGTTCATGCTTCTATCGGTAAGATTTCATTTACTCCCGAGGCTATTGAGGCCAATGTTAAGGAGTTCATGAACACAATCATCAAGCTCAAGCCCGCTACAGCTAAAGGTACATATGTAAAAAGTGTATTCCTCTCAACCACGATGAGTAAGGGATTGAGAATTGATCCTAAAACCATCGAAGCTTAATTTGTTTGAATATGAAGAAAGAAGATAAAGTTAAGGTAGTCGCCCAGCTCGGCGAGGTGTTAAAGGAGTACCCTCATTTCTATTTGGTTGACGTAACAGCTATGAACTCTGCCAGCACAAATGCAATGCGTGCTAAATGCTTCAAAGCCGGCGTTAAGATGCTCGTTGTAAAGAACAAGCTTCTCTACAAGGCACTCGAAGCAGCAGAAGTAGATTACGCTCCCCTTTATCCTTGCCTTAAAGGTACTACAGCTCTCTTGCTTTGCGAGACAGCCAATGCTCCTGCAAAACTTATAAAGGACGTAGCAGGTAAGGCAGAGATTCCCGCTCTCAAGGCAGCTTATGCAGAGGAGAGCTTCTATGTGGGAGCAGATCAGCTTGACGCTCTTATCCACATCAAGAGCAAGAACGAACTTATTGCTGACGTTATTGCATTGCTGCAATCACCCATCAAGAACGTTGTTTCAGCTCTACAATCAGGTGGCAACACCATTCACGGAGTACTTCAGACACTCAGTGAAAGATAAACAAATTCATTTATTATTAGTAAAAAACAATCTAAATTTATACGAAAATGGCAGATTTGAAAGCTCTTGCAGAAGAATTGGTTAACTTGACAGTAAAAGACGTTAACGAACTTGCAACAATCCTTAAAGAAGAATATGGTATCGAACCCGCTGCTGCAGCTGTTGCTGTTGCTGCTGCTCCCGCTGCTGCTGGTGAGGCTGCTGAGGAGAAGACAAGCTTCGATGTAGTTTTGAAGAGCGCAGGTGCTAACAAACTTCAGGTAGTTAAGGCTGTTAAAGAGGCTTGCGGTCTCGGTTTGAAAGAGGCTAAAGATCTCGTTGATGGCGCTCCCAGCGTACTCAAAGAGGGACTCGCTAAAGGTGAGGCTGAATCCTTGAAGAAGACAATCGAGGAGTCAGGTGCTGAGATTGAACTTAAATAAGAAACACCCACCCTTTTAAAGGGTCAATGGTTAAGAACCCTCAGAGGGTTCTTAACCTTTTGTGCATTAAAAGTAAATAAGTTCTATTAACATTTTCAACAATGTCTTTACAAACTAATAATCAGAGAGTTAACTTTGCTTCCATCAAAGACCCGATGCCTTGTCCCGACTTTTTGGAAGTACAAATGAAGTCATTCGAAGACTTCCTCCAATTAGATACCCCGCCGGAAAAACGTGTCAACGACGGACTTTATAAGGTCTTTGCTGAGAACTTCCCGATTGCGGATACACGAAATAACTTCGTGTTGGAGTTTTTGGACTATTACATCGACCCTCCCGGCTATTCAATTGAAGAGTGCCTTGAGCGTGGTCTAACATACAGTGTACCTTTGAAAGCAAAGTTAAAGCTTTATTGTACCGACCCTGAGCATGAGGAATTTGATACAGTAATCCAGGATGTATATCTTGGACCGATTCCGTATATGACTCCCCGCGGAACATTCGTAATCAACGGTGCTGAGCGCGTTGTCGTTTCTCAGTTGCACCGTTCACCCGGTGTGTTCTTCGGTCAGAGTGTCCACTCAAACGGTACACCTCTTTATTCGGCACGAATCATTCCTTTCAAAGGCTCATGGATTGAGTTCGCAACTGACATCAACAATGTGATGTATGCTTACATCGACCGTAAGAAGAAGTTGCCCGTAACAACATTGTTGCGTGCTATCGGCTTCGAGAGCGATAAGGACATTCTCGATATTTTCGAACTTGCCGATGAGGTTAAAGTCAATAAGGCAAACCTGAAGAAAGCTATCGGTCGCAAGATGGCCGGTCGCGTTGTAAAGACAAAACAGGAGGATTTTGTAGATCCCGATACAGGTGAAGTGGTTTCAATCGAGCGCACCGATGTTGTTGTGGAGCGTCAGATGGAACTTACACAAGATCTTGTAGACCGTATCCTTGACAGTGGAGCAGAGCGCATCCTGCTGCACAAGGAGCAGAGTGAGAATCCCGAAATGATGGATTGCTCTCTCATTCTCAATACTTTGGATAAAGACCCCAGCAACTCTGAACAGGAGGCTGTAAATTACATATTCAAGCAGTTGCGTAATGCCGATCCTGCTGACTATGCAAGTGCACGCGAGGTTATCAACAACCTCTTCTTCTCGGAGAAGCGTTACGATTTGGGTGATGTGGGCCGTTACCGCATCAACCGCAAGTTGGGTCTCAAGACAGATATGTCGGTAAGAGTCCTTACTAAGGAGGATATTATCGAGATTATAAAATACTTGATAGGTCTTGTAAACTCAAAGGCCGTTGTCGATGATATCGACCACTTGAGCAACCGTCGTGTACGTACCGTAGGTGAGCAGCTTTCTAACCAGTTTGCTATCGGTCTTGCACGTATGGCACGCACCATCCGTGAGCGTATGAACGTTCGCGACAACGAGGTGTTCACACCTACAGACCTTATCAATGCCAAGACTGTTTCTGCTGTGATAAATACTTTCTTCGGTACCAACGCTCTTTCACAGTTCATGGATCAGACAAACCCCTTGGCGGAAATTACCCACAAACGTCGTCTTTCGGCACTCGGCCCCGGTGGTCTTTCACGTGACCGTGCAGGTTTCGAGGTGCGAGACGTACACTATACACACTATGGACGACTCTGTCCCATCGAGACCCCTGAGGGTCCCAACATCGGACTTATCTCTTCATTGTGTATTTATGCAAAGATAAATGAACTCGGATTCATTGTTACACCTTATAGAAAAGTAGAAAACGGAGTCGTTGACATCAATAACGACAATGTTGTATACTACACTGCAGAGGAGGAGGAAAATGTAATTATCGCACAGGGTAATGCACCCCTTGACGAAAATGGCAAGTTCATCCGTAAGAAGGTAAAGACACGTCAGGATGCAGATTATCCTGTTGTCGAACCCGGCAGAGTACAGCTCATGGATGTATCTCCCCAGCAGATTGCCTCAATTGCTGCATCACTTATCCCCTTCCTTGAGCACGACGATGCTAACCGTGCGTTGATGGGATCTAACATGATGCGCCAGGCAGTACCCTTGTTGACAACCGAAGCTCCTATCGTAGGTACAGGTATCGAGAAGCAGTTGGCTGAAGATTCACGTACACAGATTGTAGCCGAGGGTGAAGGTGTAATCGAATTTGTCGATGCAACCAGAATCAGAATCAAATATGACCGTACAGAGGACGAGGAATTTGTAAGCTTCGATCCCGCATGGAAGGAGTACATCATTCCCAAGTTCCGCCGTACGAACCAGAATATGACAATAGACTTGAGACCTATCTGCGTGAAAGGCCAGAGAGTCAAAGCGGGTGATATTCTCACCGAAGGTTATTCAACCCAGGCAGGTGAGCTTGCACTCGGAAAGAACCTTCTCGTGGCATACATGCCCTGGAAGGGATACAACTACGAGGATGCTATCGTGCTTAACGAGAGAGTGGTACGCGAGGACGTGCTTACATCGGTACACGTAGACGAACTCTCATTGGAGGTACGCGAGACCAAGCGCGGTATGGAGGAATTCACATCGGATATCCCCAACGTGAGTGAGGACGCAACAAAGGATCTCGACCAGAACGGTATTATCCGCGTAGGTGCATACGTAAGACCCGGCGATATCATCATCGGTAAGATTACTCCTAAGGGAGAATCCGATCCTTCACCCGAGGAGAAACTGCTCCGTGCAATCTTCGGTGACAAGGCCGGCGATGTAAAAGATGCCTCACTTAAGGCTTCACCCTCACTTCAGGGTGTGGTTGTAGGCCGTCGCCTCTTCCAGCGTGCCGAAAAGAGCCGTTCGGCTAAGCTTGCCGACAAGGCCAAGCTTCCCAAAATCGATGACGAATTCATGGAGAAGGTAGGCGAGTTGAAGGAGATACTCGTAGACAAGCTCATCAAGCTCATCGGTGGCAGAGTATCACAGGGAGTGAAGGACTTCATGGGTACAGAGGTTATTGCCAAGGGCGCGAAATTTACAAAGCAGGAGCTTGATGCACTCGATTTCACAGCAATACAGCTCAGCAAATGGACTGCCGATGCACACACCAACGATCTTATCCGTGCACTCGTAATAAATTATCTGCACAAGTATAAAGAGTATGCAGCGCAGGTTAAACGCGAGAAGTATGCATTGCAGATTGGTGACGAATTGCCTTCAGGTACAATGAAGATGGCAAAGGTATATATCGCCAAGAAACGTAAGATCGGTGTCGGTGATAAGATGGCGGGTCGTCACGGTAACAAGGGTATCGTATCGCGCGTAGTGCGCCAGGAGGATATGCCCTTCCTTGCTGACGGAACACCTGTAGACATCATCCTTAACCCTCTGGGTGTGCCTTCACGTATGAACATCGGTCAGATTTTCGAGACCGTACTCGGCCGTGCAGGTAAAGAACTCGGCATCAAGTTTGCAACTCCCATTTTCGATGGTGCAACACTCGATGACCTTTGTGAATGGACAGACAAGGCCGGTCTTCCCCGCTTCGGAAAGACATATCTCTACGATGGAGGTACAGGTGAGCGTTTCGACCAGCCTGCAACAGTGGGTGTCAGCTATATGCTTAAACTCGGCCACATGGTTGAGGACAAGATGCACGCACGTTCAATCGGTCCATACTCACTCATCACTCAGCAGCCCCTCGGCGGTAAGGCACAGTTCGGTGGTCAGCGTTTCGGAGAGATGGAGGTTTGGGCGCTCGAAGCATTCGGCGCAGCCCACATTCTTCAGGAGATTCTGACAATCAAGTCCGACGACGTAGTCGGCCGTTCAAAGGCATACGAGGCAATCGTCAAGGGCGATCCCATGCCTACACCCGGAATACCCGAATCGCTCAACGTATTGTTGCACGAGCTTCGCGGATTGGGCTTGAGTATATCATTCGAATAATATTACCATCACGTTTGTCAATATAGTATTATGGCTTTCAGAAAAGAAACTAAGACAAAAAATAATTTCACTAAAATCACCATAGGATTGGCCTCTCCGCAGGAAATCCTCGGTGGTTCAAGTGGTGAGGTGTTGAAACCCGAAACCATCAATTACCGTACATACAAGCCCGAGCGTGACGGATTGTTCTGTGAGCGCATCTTCGGTCCTGTAAAAGATTACGAATGTAACTGCGGTAAGTACAAGCGCATCAGATACAAAGGTATCGTCTGCGACCGTTGCGGTGTAATGGTTACCGAGAAGAAAGTTCGTCGCGAGCGTATGGGACACATACATCTGGTGGTACCCGTAGCTCACATCTGGTATTTCCGTTCACTCCCCAACAAGATGGGTTATCTTCTTGGTCTTCCCACCAAGAACCTCGACGCGGTAATATATTATGAGAAATATATCGTAATACAGCCGGGTGTTATGATGCGCAAGGACAGCGATGCGCGTCAGGAAGTAATCGGTAAGGACAATGTGGTAACAAGCGGCGTTCTTCCCAATCAGCTTCTTACAGAGGACGAATACCTCGAAATAATGGATAATCTGCCCGCAGGTAACAGCGAACTCGATGACAGCGATCCCAACAAGTTCATCGCAAAGATGGGTGCAGAGGCTATTCAGGAACTTCTCGCAAGAATTGATCTTGACGCCCTCTCATACGAGCTTCGCAACCGTGCAAATACAGATATGTCGCAGCAGCGCAAGAACGAGGCTCTCAAACGCCTTCAGGTGGTAGAGTCTTTCCGCTCTTCAATGGCTGCATCGGGCGGTCGCAACCGTCCCGAATGGATGATAATGACAGTAATCCCCGTAATTCCCCCCGAATTGCGTCCGTTGGTACCCCTGGATGGTGGCCGTTTCGCTACTTCCGACCTCAACGACCTTTACCGTCGCGTAATCATCCGTAACAACCGTCTGAAGAAACTGCTCGAAATAAAGGCTCCCGACGTTATTCTCCGCAACGAGAAACGTATGCTTCAGGAGGCTGTAGACTCACTCTTCGACAACTCACGTAAGGCGAGCGCATTGAAGTCAGAGGCCAACCGTCCCTTGAAGTCTCTCTCAGACAGCTTGAAGGGTAAGCAGGGACGCTTCCGTCAGAACCTCCTCGGTAAGCGTGTTGACTATTCAGCACGTTCGGTAATCGTCGTAGGTCCCGAATTGAAGATGGGTGAGTGCGGACTTCCCAAACTCATGGCTGCCGAACTTTACAAGCCGTTCATCATCCGTAAGCTCATAGAGCGCGGTATTGTAAAGACTGTAAAATCGGCAAAGAAGATGGTTGACCGTCGTGAGCCCGTAATCTGGGACATCCTTGAGCATGTAATGAAGGGGCACCCTGTATTGCTCAACCGTGCGCCGACACTTCACCGTCTCGGTATCCAGGCTTTCCAGCCCAAGATGATTGAGGGTAAGG
>SUXT01000152.1 GCA_015060835.1 Bacteroidales bacterium | reverse complement strand
CCAGTACATGTAGTTAAGCTGGTAGTTGAGGAAGAAGCGGAAGTTGTCCCACTGTGTAGGCATCTTTACATTCATCACTTTTCCACCGACCTCGTATTCTACGTTGTAGCCGGTGATTTTTTCGCCTATCCAGCGTTCGTACAAGTTGGTCTCTGCAGGGCCGTATGCAGCGAATCTGGGGTCGTACATACGGGGGAAGAACATATTCTGCGCATAAACAATATCAAAGTCGTATTTGAGCAGTTCGTATGAATCTTTTTCGTCGGGAGTGGCTTTTTCCTTGCGACCATATTCGGGTGCACCGTTTTTAATTACAGCACGCCAATTGCCACGGCCTGCATTCTCGTAGAGATATTCCGAACTGTATGCCTGACCGTAGAAGAGGGGGCGTTTGCCGTACTGGTCGCGGCCGAGGTATTTACCGAGGGTGAAGATGTCCTCAGGTGAGTTCTGGTCCATCGGAGTGTTTGCCGATGAGCGGATTACTATCAGCGCGTATGATGAGTAGCCTATGATGATAAGCAGCATACAGAGCAACGAGGTGTTGAGTATGCGTGTGTTTATCAAATATTTCTGTTGTACCTTGCGGTAGAGCAAAAATGCGAGCAATCCGAGTACGACAATGCCCAAGAGTATGCTTGTGAATCCGTTTCCGTAGAAGGGAATACCGAGTAGGGCTATTGTAGCGAGGAAAGAGATGACCTGGCGGTTACGGTTGGTTCCCTTTTCGCTCTCATAGATGCTCCATACAATGGCGCCGAGCATTAGCAGTATGTAGATGATGAGGCCGGTGTTGAAGGGCATTTCGAGTGTGTTCACGAAGAACAGCTCCAACCATCCGCCAACCTTTACTACGCCGGGCACAATGCCGTAAAGCACAATTGCCACAAGAACCATAGAGAAGGTGAGTGCCAAAAGTGAACCTATAAGGTTGGCATTGGGGGCTTTTTTGTAGTATGCCACAAGCACTATCGCGGGGATACAGAGGAGGTTAAGCAGGTGTACTCCGATGGAGAGTCCCACAAGGTAGGCTATGAGTATGAGCCATTTGTCGCTGTGGGGAGTGTCGGCAACATCTTCCCATTTGAGTATGAGCCAGAATACTACGGCGGTAAACAGCGACGAGTATCCGTAAACTTCGCCTTCTACCGCGCTGAACCAATATGTATCGCTCCATGTGTAGGCGAGTGCTCCCACAAGACCGGAACCGATGATGGTAATCATCTGTGAAGTGGTCATTTCAGCATCGTTCTTCACCGTGAGTTTGCGCACAAGATGGGTGATGCTCCAGAAGAGGAACATGATGCCTGCCGCACTGAGCACTGCCGACATTATGTTTACCATGAGTGCCACCTTTTCGGGTGATGCGAAGAGCGAGAAGAAGTTTGCTGTGAGCATGAAGAAGGGTGCTCCGGGAGGGTGTCCTATTTCCAGTTTGTTACCAGAGAGGATGAATTCCGGGCAGTCCCAGAAACTCGCGGTGGGTTCTACGGTGAGGCAGTATGTCAACGTCGCAACGAAGAAGCATAGCCAGCCGAAGAGGTTGTTTACTGTTCTGTAAGTTTTCATATATTTTTCTTGTTTTTCTCGTCCTGTGGTTTGCAGCGTATTGATTTTTACATCGGTTCGCTGCACAAAATCTTGGCAAAGGTACTTAAATGCAGTGATATGAGCAAATATTGTTTGTTAAGATACCTTTTTTCTCTTGTCTGTCAATGCATTTTTAGCATCAGATGTGGTGGGTATATACAGAATCATGCAACATAATCTGTCTTTATGCTGCATGATAGGGGGATTCTTGGTCCGATAAAATGATTTTCTACTCTTCGAAACTTTGCCACAAGGTGTCTTGTGGAACAGGGGCTGTGATTTTGATGTTCTCTTTCGATACGGGGTGGATAAATTCCACGCTTCGTGCGTGAAGCGAGATGCTTCCGTCCGGGTTGGAGCGTTTGGCTCCGTATTTGAGGTCGCCTTTTATGGGGCAGCCTATGGCCGACAGCTGGCACCTTATCTGATGGTGGCGGCCGGTGAGCAGTTCTACCTCAATGAGATTGTATGTGCGCGACGATGCTTTAACCTTGTAGCGCAGTGTGGCTTTTTTGGAATTTTTCACCTCTTTGGGGTATGCGAAACTCTTGTTCATCTTCTCGTTACGCACAATCCAATGTGTGAGTTCTTTTTCGGGTTCTTCGGGTAGCTCTCTGGTGATGGCCCAGTATCTTTTGTCTACTCTGCCTTCGCGGAACATTTCGTTCAGGCGTTCAAGAGCCTTGCTGGTCTTTGCAAAGATTACTATTCCGCTTACAGGTCGGTCGAGTCGGTGTGGCAGCCCTACAAATACGTTTCCGGGCTTGTTGTATTTTTCTTTGAGGTATTGTTTGAGTGTGTCGCATAGCGATGCGTCGCCGGTCTTGTCGCCCTGAACAATCTCGCCTGCTCTTTTGTTTATTATTATTATGTGGTTGTCTTCGTGTAGTATGTTCATGGCGTGAGGATGCTTATTTGCTTTTGTTTGCGCCAAGTGCGCTGAGTATTAATTTTTCCGAGAAGTTTTTAAGGAATTCTTCGTCCTTGTGTTTGTTGATTACTCCTTTTACAAATGGTATCTCCAGGCCGTTGAGACAGAAGTGCAGGAATCGGGCTGTCAAGTCGGGGCTTTCCACGTTGAATATGCCCTGTTGTTGTCCATCGGCTATAATGGAGCGGAAGAGGGCTATTTCGTGTATGTCGAATGTACGGCGTATATGCTCAACAATCCACATGTTTCCGAAGTATTCCGAGTGGAGTCCGCTGTTGCGTCTTACGATGCTTCGTGTTATTCTCAGTCTGACGAATATAAGTTTTATGAGCTTCTTGTCGGGGGAGATTTTCTCTGATGCAACCTTCTTCATGGCTGCGGAGATTTTTTTCATTTCGCTCTCGATGGAGGCTTCGAGTAACTCTTCCTTGCTTTTGAAATATGTATATATGGTGCGGCGGCTTTTGTTGGATGCTGTCGCAACATCTCCGATTGTGGTGCTCTCAATGCCTTGTTGGGCAAACAATCGTCTCGCTACATCTATTATCAGTTCTCTTGTGTCAATCGTAGGCATGACTGAATTTGTTTTTTTATTTCTATATCGAGCTATATTTTAGAAGCTCGTTGTGATTTGCAAATATACGCCTTTTGCACATTTGTGCATATATTTTTACACAAAAATATAGTAAATGAATGTTAAATCTGAAAAAAGTTGCTCTAAAATTTGGAGGGTAAGAAAAAATGCCTTACCTTTGCATCAGTTTTGAAAACCGCACCGCGGGGTGGAGCAGTGGTAGCTCGTTGGGCTCATAACCCAAAGGCCGGAGGTTCGATCCCTTCCCCCGCTACTAAGAGCAAGCGCATCGTTTAAACGATGCGCTTTTTTCATAATATGGTGTTTTAGAAGTTGTTTGAATTTTATTAGAAAATTTTATTAGTGTCCGGTAAACGTATTTAAGTCGTTTAAAATTCAACATTTAAGTAACTATAAGCCCCAATTCATTATTAAGACAAATTTAAGTCAATGATTGGAACTCCCTCGCCCTGCGGGCACTCCCTCTTCAAGAGGGAGAATGTCATATATTGATAATTTTCAGAAATTTACATTCCTCCTCTTGAAGAGGACATTGCGTAATAAGCAATGTTTGCGACGACGAAAGCTTTAGCTTTCCAAAGTACCGAATTGCCGCGCCTCAAAATGAATAGAAAATAACAAAAAAGAACA
>SUXT01000151.1 GCA_015060835.1 Bacteroidales bacterium | reverse complement strand
TAAGATGGGTGCGGGCAATTACGTTTGCCATTGAGTCGCTCAGTTCCTCTACAAGCGGCGAGGTTACTCCCGTCCATATTGGGATTGCAGTATCTTTTGTCGCATGATATATGCTATCTTGTTCTTGCAGATATTTTTCTACCGCTTCGTTGTCGGGAAGAAAGAGTGTAAATCGGCCGTATGTATTGAGCAGGCTGAAAAGGTCGGCACGCTTCAACAGGGTAATCATGTGGGAGTATTTCTCGCTGCGGTTGAGCAGATAGTCGGCTACCGTCTCGCCTGTGAAGGTGAAGCGGTTGCTCTTGTCTATCTCGTCGGTGCAGGCGAGGATTGACAGAGCTATTGCGAGTATGTAGAGTGTTCGTTTCATTTTTTGTTATTTCTTCTTTACTCCTCCTCTTGGATAAGAGGAGGTGGCCGTCAGGACGGAGGAGTTTGAATATTTTACTTGCGTGTTTATTCGAACTCCCTCCCCCTTCTAAGCCTCACTTTACGTTCGGCACTCCTTTGATAATATCGAAACTATGCTGCGCTCGTTGGAAATGTAAGTAAACTTCCATTCACTCGCTTGCTATAGTTTTGGGGAGCTAAAGCTCCCGTCGTCGCAAACATTGCTTATTACGCAATGTCCCTCTTAGCCAAGAGGGAGAGTTGTTTTCTCTTTGTTTTTCAATATATTACTAAAACTCCTCCTCTTGGATAAGAGGAGGTGGCTGTCAGGCCGGAGGAGTTTGAATATTTTGCTTGCATCTTCATTCAAATTCTTCTGTTTATTTGCACTTTTTCAAATATAGTTATTTTTACAATGAGCGAAGCTACCCCTCTCGTTTTTAACAATCATTAAGCATCTTTTAATGCCTGTCCTCAGGCTTCGTGGGGTCGCTTACTATGTGAAACGGTACAAGTTCTATGTAATCCAATTCCAAAGTACATTTATTATCACTGATATTTCTGAACCTTATCCAATGGTCGCCATTGCCAATGTATTGCGTAGATACTATGCGCCTGAAGTGCGAGGCATCATCCCTGGCACTCGCGTTGTATGCAGTGCGAAAGACATCGGGAGCTTTCATATATCCCTTCAATCGCATTTGCTTGTCGTTCTCCGCTCCATTGTCGTATGTGTCGCTATCAGCTATCCACCCTTTTTCGTACGAGCTCGACAAAACCCCTATATCTTCGGGCAACGAGGCCACCTTTCCATCCACATATACTTGCACCAGATTACGCCCTTTCGTCGTGCTTGCACTCACATAATACCCGAAACGTATTTCGTATGTGCGGTTAGGCAAGGGAGGCAATCGGAACGATACATCAAAAACATCGTCTAATCTCAAAATGTCGCCAAAATAGGAGTTTACATCTACATCGTAAAGCAAACGGCCGCTCCGCACATGAATGCTGTTGCTATATTCATTGGGGATGTTATACTCCGATGGGAGGGGCATCTGCGACGGATAGTTGAAGCGCACAGCGTTGCAATGTAGTTCGGGTATAAGTGATGCTGCGTCTATCCTTATGCGTTCATTAAGGATATTGCCGGCCATTTCGTCCTCGTTATAAACGAGTATTTTATCTATGGGGTGTATTATGCCGTTGTGTGTCATTTGGTTGAACAACGAGTATTCTTCTTTGCTTGCCGTAAACTCGCTTAGCGGGACGACGCGCACACTTAGATGGCTGTGCATTTCTTTATTGAAAGGCGCTTCGCGTCTGTTGTAATTTATATATACATTTGCCCCATCTACGGTGCCAAGAGGCTTTTCAACCTTAATGATATTGCCGGCCATAGTCTCGAAGTAATCGTACCTTGCAGTGCCGGGCAGCATTGCGTGTTCGCTGTTATAGTGATATTTGTCGATATTGTGCGGGACCAGCTCATTGTATATAAGTTCGCGCCGCACAAAGTGATAGGCTACAAATTTATAGAGTGCATTCTTGGGGCTGTGGGGAGTCTCTTTATCCTCGGTGCCGTACCACCTTTCGGCAAAGGCTTTAAGGTCGTCAAGCGTGTATATGCCGTTTTTGGCAAAAACATCATCTGTTTCTACAAACGCTGTGTATTTGTAGTATTTCGATTTTGGATATATAGCTATATTCGACAGGCCGTTGTATCCGAGCGCAGGAACATCCGCAAGCAAGTATGTGTTGTCCATATCAAGCCTGAGAGAATCGCCAAAATGCGTTTCGTTGATGGCAGCTGCAAATATTTTAAAGAAACTGCACGATGCTATCTGTTCAGCTACATTTTTTTGCGTTGGAGGAATCACCCTGTCAACTATATGAATAATTCCATTTTCAACCTCATTGTCAGCATGTGTGATAGCTGATAAATTATTTATAAGAATATGGAAATCTTCATCTGTTGCTTTGTAGTTCACTCCCAAATAGCGTTTATTGAAGTTGCGTGTACCCATTGCTCCCTCACCCATATCTGCGGTGTGAAAGCGTGCAGAAAGCAGATGGGTGCGGGCAAGCACGTTTGCCATTGAGTCGCTGAGTTCCTCAACGAGTGGCGAGGTTATTCCAGTGTTTATAAATTGCGGTGTGCCTATTGTAGCCCAGTATATGCTATCCTGTTCTTGCATGAATTTTTTCATCGCCTCGTTGTCGGGCAGAAAGAGGGTGTATTGCCCGTAGGTTTGCAGCAGACCGAAAAGCCCTGCGCGCTTCATCAGCGTTATCATATGCGAATACTTCTCACTGCGGTTGAGCATATAGTCGGCAACCGTCTCGCCGGTAAAGGTAAAGCGGTTGCTCTTGTCAATCTCGTCGGTGCAGGCAAGGATTGATAGGGCCAATGTGAGTGTGTAGAGTAATCGTCTCATCATTTGTTTCATTTTTCGTGTTATTTTTATACTCCTCCTCTTGGATAAGAGGAGGTGGCCGTCAGGCCGGAGGAGTTTGAAAATTTACTTGCGTGTTCATTCGAACTCCCTCCCCCTTCGGGTACTCCCTCTTAGCTAAGAGGGAGAGTTGTTTTCTCTTTGTTTTTCAATATATTACTAAAACTCCTCCTCTTGGATAAGAGGAGGTGGCCGTCAGGCCGGAGGAGTTTGAAAATTTGCTTGCGTATTCACTCAAACTCACTCCCCCTTCGGGGCTTTTAGTGTCTGTCCTCGGGCTTCAAAGGGTCGTTGATAATATTCAGCGGGACAAGTTCAATATAGTCTATTTCTAAAAGATGTCCAGCCAAATCCTTTATCCTGAGCCAGTGGTCACCCGGTCCCAAATATATCCTTGTCAATACTTTACGTAGACCACTTTGAATACTACGCGCAGGCACCCAACCATTATAAGTATATATATTAAAAGAATCTGGTGCTTTCATCCATCCGCGGTTGCGCATCTGCTTGTCGTTCTCTACTCCATTATCATCTGTTTCTTCATCGTAAACATAGCCAATCTTCTCTTTTTCACTTTCAGGATCATAGAATTCAACAGGAATGCCCGTAACCTTATTGTCAATATACATTTGCAGAACTCCAATATTAAGCGCTATCCTTATTTCGTATGTACGCGGGGGTACATTGGGCAATTTGAACGAACCGTCAAACCCTTTAACAGCCGCAAAACAATCACCAAAATATAACCCAAGATACTGTGAACCGGCGGAATAAAGCAGAGGGCGCGATTGATGGAATTTCAGATTTTTGGAATAATTTTCGGGAATATAATAGAGGGAGTATCCACTTTTCGTAGGAGAATAATACCTTACTTTGTTGCACTGCAGTTCGGGGATGAGCGCAGCAAGGTCAAAGCGCATACGCTCGTTCAGAATG
>SUXT01000150.1 GCA_015060835.1 Bacteroidales bacterium | reverse complement strand
TGCGGCGACCACTCCTTCTTGGGCGCACTGCACAAAGCTATGAGCGAACTTGGAGTAGCTCCCCATCAGACAGCTGTAATATCAGGTATCGGTTGCTCGTCGCGCCTTCCTTATTACATGAACACATACGGTTTCCACACAATACACGGACGTGCGGCAGCCATTGCCACAGGTGTAAAGATTGCCAATCCCGAACTTACCGTATGGCAGGTATCTGGCGATGGCGACGGTCTTGCTATCGGCGGTAACCACTTTATCCATGCCGTAAGACGTAACATCGACCTCAATATGATTCTTTTGAACAACCGCATCTACGGTCTTACAAAAGGACAGTATTCACCTACATCGGCACGCGGATTCGTAAGTAAATCATCGCCTTACGGTACAGTGGAGGACCCCTTTACTCCCGCTGAGCTTTGCTTCGGTGCACGAGGACGCTTCTTCGCACGTTGCGTGGCAACAGACATGCCCGTGGCAGTAGAGTGCTTGAAGGCCGCAGCACAGCACAAGGGTGCGGCTGTAACAGAGGTGTTGCAGAATTGTGTAATCTTCAATAACGGTACACACGAAAGTGTTTACAACAAAGAGGGACGTGCAAAGAACTCAATCCACCTTGTCCATGGCAAACCTATGATTTTCGGTGAGAACAACGAGTATGGACTCATGCAGGAGGGCTTCGGACTCAAGGTTGTGAAGATAGGCGAGAATGGAATCACCGAGAAGGATATTCTTGTCCACGATGCACACTGCGTCGACACAACCCTTCACCTGAAGCTGGCATTGATGCAGGGTCCCGAATTCCCCATAGCTCTCGGAGTTATCAGAGATGTGGATGCTCCCACATACAACGACTCCATATACGAACAGATAGAGGAGGTGAAGCAGGCAAAGAAGTACCACAACTTCGCCGAACTGCTTGCTACCAACGAGACTTGGGAGATTAAATAAGATTTGTTTTCACCCGTTATAATAAGGTTGTCGCGCAGATAGGTTCTGTCGGCAACCTTATATTGTATAATCCAAACACTATTTCAGATGAGGAAGATATTTATATTAGCTTCAATGGTGGCACTGTTTGCCTCCTGCATGGGAGAGGGCGAAAAGTATTTCGAAAAACACGTCGTTATTCCCGAAGGTGCCACCCCGGAGGAGATAGCCGACATTGCAGCTCGCGTAATCCCCACCCGCAACCAGCTCGAATGGCAGCAGATGGAGCTTACAGCCTTCCTGCATTACGGTATAAACACATACACCAACCGCGAGTGGGGCGACGGTAAGGAGAGCCCCGAACTCTTCAACCCCACAGCATTCGATGCCGACCAGATAGTAAAATCCATAAAGGCAGGAGGTTTTAAACTTATCATTCTCACCTGCAAGCACCATGATGGCTTCTGCCTGTGGCCCTCGCAGTACACCGAACACAGTGTTAAAAATTCGCCCTACAAAGGAGATATTGTCAAAGAGATAAGCGATGCCTGCAAAAAGAATGGCATAAAATTCGGCGTCTATCTCTCTCCGTGGGACAGAAATGCGCCATGCTACGGCGACTCGCCAAAATATAATGAATACTTCATCAATCAGTTGACTGAACTTCTCACCAACTACGGCGAAGTGAGCGAAGTGTGGTTCGACGGCGCCTGCGGCGAAGGCCCCAACGGCAAGGTGCAGGAATACGATTGGCAGGCAATTACCGAGACAATCCACCGCCTGCAGCCCGAAGCTGTTACCGCCATTTGCGGCGACGACATCCGTTGGGTGGGTAACGAGAGTGGTAAAGGCCGCGAGTCGGAGTGGAACGTAACCCCTCTTGCTCCCAAAGTGTATGCCAATGCCATGCAACTGCGCAAGGAGCTGGGCATCGACGAAGTAACCCGCGACCTCGGCAGCCGCGAACTTATAGGCAAGGCAAAAGAGCTCTTCTGGTACGCATCGGAGACTGATGTATCCATCCGTCCGGGATGGTTCTACCACGAAAGTCAGAATAACTACGTGCGTTCACTGAAAAACCTTGTCGACATATACTTCTCGTCGGTAGGCAGCAACTCCTCTCTGTTGCTTAACATCCCACCCACACTCGAAGGTAAAGTGCATCCCACAGACTCTATCCGCCTCAAGGAATTCGGCGACTACATCCGCGCTGCTTTTGCCGAGGATTATGCAATAGGTGGCGACAAAAACCTCAGAGTGGAGCAGGGTGGTAGCGTTACTCTCGATGTGAAGAAGGGTGCAAAAGTAAACACTATAATGGTACAGGAGGATATTGCCAAAGGCCAGCGAGTAGAGTCGTTCAAAGCCGAACTGCTAATAGGCGGACAATGGATAGAAATAGGTCGCGGTACCACAATAGGTTACAAGCGTCTGCTGCGCTTCCCTGCAACAGAGGCCGAAAAGGTGCGTGTAACAATAGAGTCCACCCGTCGCACAGCAGAAATCAGTCGCATAGGACTCTACTATTGTCCTGAACTTGACGGAACGGCATCGGCAACCAAAGAATATATATCATCATCGTCGTGGAGCATAGCCGACGGCACAGGCAAAAGACTCTTCGATAATGACATCCGAAGCATCTGGAAAAGTGCAGATATGCAACCGCTTGTGGTGAATATGGGACAGGAACTTGCAATCAGCGGCTTTACTTATGTTCCTGCTGAGACAGTGGGCGCTGAGGGTGTTGTAACCAAGTATCGCGTCTATGTGAGCAGTGATGCTACTGTTTGGACACAGATAGGCGGCGACCGCGAATTTGAAAATATACGCAATAACCCGATAGCGCAGAATATCAGATTCGAAGCCTCTGTAAAGGCACGCTATATAAAATTCGAACCAACGGAGACTACCGATAACAACGGTATATTTACCGTGGCCGAATTTGGAGCAATAATAAAGTAATTGTTGTCCGATTAATTTTTGTTCAGCTTATGTTTTGAACTCCTCCCTCTTCAACCGCTGTCGCTGTTGAATCCACCTCCTCTTCAAGAGGAGGAATGTAAATCGCTGAAAATTATCAATATACGACATTCTCCCTCTTGAAGAGGGACATTGCGTAATAAGCAATGTTTGCTTTATGCGAAACTCGGCTGCGCTCGTTTACAATTTGCAAGCAAGCTTGCATTGTACTCGCTGGCACGAGCTTTGCGACGACGAAAGCTTTAGCTTTCCAAAGTACCGAATTGCCGCGCCTCAAAATGAATATAAAATAACAAAAAAGAACATTGAATATGTTTAACGAAAAACTCTATAGCACAGCGGTTTAGCATTTTGTTATATAGAAGTACCGAATTGCCGCGCCTCAAAATGAATATAAAATAACAAAAAAGAACATTGAATATGTTTAACGAAAAACTCTATAGCACAGCGGTTTAGCATTTTGTTATATAGAAGGAGTGCCGAGCTTGCGAGGTTTAGCAGGGCGAGGGAGTTCCAATCATTGACTTAAATTTGTCTTAATAAAGAATGGGGACTTATAGCTGCTTAAATATCGAATTTTAAACGACTTAAATGCGTTTACCGGACGCCAATATGATAAATTAGCCGTTGTGGATTTAATAAACCGAGCCTGCTTGACATAAACCAAGCAGGTTCGGTTTATAATGATATATGATTATGCGATATTATACCTAAAAAGTACACCCCCATCCTTCAATGGATAAAAAACTATTCTAAAAAGTTCCTGCCCTTTAAGGGGACATTGCGTAATAAGCAATGTTTGCGACGACGAAAGCTTTAGCTTTCCAAAGTACCGAATTGCCGCGCCTCAAAATGAATAGAAAATAACAAAAAAGAACATTGAATATGCTTAACGAAAA
>SUXT01000037.1 GCA_015060835.1 Bacteroidales bacterium | reverse complement strand
AGCAAAATATAAAAACTGAAAGATGTGTCCAAAGATTAGCTTAAAGTGGGACAACTTTTCAAGTTACTTATTTCCACCGACATTGCAATGCAACGTTGCACTTTAGGTAATATATTTGATAATCATTATTTTTAATATAGCAATAAAATCTATTTGTAACATTTTTTGCTTGCAAATGAAAATATGTTAAGTTAAATTTGCGGTAATGATATGTAAATAATATTAATTGTTTAAAATATAACAGTTATGAAACTAAAAAAGACAATTTTGTTGGCTGCATTATGCTTGGGAACATCAAGCATACAAGCCGAGGACATTGACTATGTCATGAAGATTAGCTTGTCCGACGGAACGGTGGACAAATATTTGGTGGATGACCGTCCGAGGGTTATATTGGGCGAAAAATTCGTTCGAGTAGTTGCGGAGGATATCAGTGCAGAATACGAAGTACAATCTGTTGTGAGCTACACTTTCGAGGATGTTCTCACAGGCATCGAGGATGTAAAGGATGATGGCGATGAAGCAGGAATAACATTCAAATATCTTGATGGAGAGACAGTTTCCATCAGCGGACTGAATGAGGATGATAAAATTGCAGTCTATTCACTCTCCGGAAGCAAAATTGTTGCAGACATCGAACGCAGCGAAGATGCAGCCGACATTTCTCTAAGAAATTTGGATGCCGGCACATATATTATCACCATAAACAATAGTAAATCAATTAAAGTATTCAGACGATGAAAAGATTACTGCTTTCCTTATTTATAGCTATTCTCTGTGTGTCGCAATTGTGCGCACAGGAATTCCTGCACATAGGTGAACATATAATTCCTATATCAAATATCAAGAAAATTACACAAAGCGTAGCTGTTCACCCACGTTCTCTGTCGTTGATGTTGGAAAATAACAGCAAAATATCCATTTATGTTGAGGCGTTAAAAGCCACCGGCATGATAGATTCGTTGAAATTCTGCATTGACAGCTCATACGAAATATTAGACGACGATTCATGTAAATGGAAAGGAAATTACAACCCTTCTACTGGTGGAATTGATTTGGCTTACCCAAAAGAGCGCCGCTTCAATTTTACCTTCTTTGCCTGCCCCGACTCTATCTTATCGGCTAAATACAACATTAGAGACCTTAACGGATTGCGTGCAAAGGCAAAAGAGATATATTCCACTGTTTACCCCGAAGATGCAAATGTAACCGACGAGACTGATCGCCGCAACTATCTCAACAGATTCGTATCTTATCAGTTGCTCAATTTCTACGGAACATATCAAACACTTACTGCTTTTGATTACAGCAGTTGGGCATATATGGCTTACCACCCCGAACGTGGATTCGAAATAGACGATTGGTACGAGACAGCGATGCCGTTTTCAATCATGAAACTCTCATACAACAACGATGGTCTTTATATTAATCGCAGAATGGATGCCGATACACCTGTTTCGGGAGTAAAGATATTCAGTCCTCTAGGCTCTTATGCCATAAATGGTACATACCATTATATTGACGGTATTGCAGTATACGACAATAATACCAAAAATGTAGTTCTCAACGAGCGTATGCGCTTCGATTTCTCAACCCTATCGCCCGATTTTATGAGCAAACTTGCCGATGGAGAAACAGCGCGCGGACACTCAGATGCTATATATAATACACAATACGACGGTCATGCCCAAGCAGTAGCATTCAAACCCGGATATGTAAGAAATTTCGAATTCGACGATAATAGTACAATAGCTATTTCCAATAGACATAGCGGATTTACTGTTTCTTGGGCTGTTTATCAAGGCGATGAATTTTACATTTACCCTAACATGGGTAGATACGATGTAACTATGAAATTGCCTCCTGTGCCGGCCGGAAAGTATGAGTTGCGATTGGGTTATGGTGCCTATCAACAAAATCATATAGTTGCTTTCTACATAGATGGTGCGCCTGCCGACATAGTTGATTTGCGTCCAAATGATGCGACAAACAGTTGGATAGAAGATGCGAACTCTAAAGAATATGATTGTGAAGAATTGGTTGACAATGATCGCCAATTACGCAACAAGGGATATATGAAAGCTCCTGCTAATTATTTTGTAGATAATGGAAGCGTGCCGTTGCGCGATAGTCCTGTTGCTTTTAGAAAAATTATTGGAACTTTAGACACCGATGGTAAATCCGACCATTACTTACGAATAAAACTTGTAAATGGGAATTTCAATGTTCGATCGTTTTTAGCCATTGACTACATAGAGCTTGTACCTGTATCGGTGTATGACAATGATGAGTATCCCGAAGATATATATTAAACAGTTTCTAAATAAATGAATGTTATGAGACTAAAGATATTTTTAGCATTGATGCTTCCTTTTTTATGCATGGTCGCATCGGCACAGAACCCGGTAGAGACAGTGTTTAAAGTGGAATACCGCACAGCTGCCGGCAATGATACTATAATAGAAGTTTCCACAATTTCCACCAATGGCTTCAGCTTCATAGGTAGCAAAGGCATGGTCGATCGCTACAATCAAATGATCGGTCAATGGGAAACTGTTGAGGAAGAGAATGGTGATGCTTGGCTGAATGTCATTAAAGTTGATGATAAGTCTGCAAATATTACTGCTGACTTCAGTATAGATATTAAAGAGTCTGGTTTTGAATCATTCGGTTATTGTATATCAAAGACCCCCAATCCTCAGATTTCGGATAACCGTATGCAGCTATCCAATTATAGTGGCACTTTGGATTTGTCGATATTTAACGCTGAATATGGAGACGGAAACTATACATTGGAGATAAGAAAGGATGTAATTGACCGGTCAGATATTAAAGTGACAGGTCTAAGCTATATTAACACATATTATATCCGTTCGTATGTCAAGTTCCGTAACGGATTCATAATGTATAGCGGCGAAAAATCCCTTACTGCACTTAAGACCAAGGCAGCTGCTCTTGCAACTGAAGAAGGTCTTGATAATAGTTTGCTGCTTGAGGATAGTATAGTCTTTACCGAAGAGGTATTACCGAGACTTATTGACAATGAGGAGGAAATCTCAATAGACCTAAGATACGGAATAGAGCAGGATCTTACATATTTTGTGAAATCCATGAGCAGTGCAGAGAAGGCTGAGCTTCTTAAAAATGTCAATAAGACAATAGAGTGTGTCGATGGAAATTTGTATGTGATAAACGAATGTCCCGCCGGCATAATAGATACTTTTAAGAAGAATTTTGGCGGAGGTGTAGAATTTAGCGCTGTTGAAATGTTTAAATCTGTTACTTCGGGGGAAGATACTACTGTGTATTGCGATGCATCGTTGGGAGTACCTTACAACTCTTATTTGAGAGTACAACCATTCTCTGCTACAGGTAACCCTAAAATTGGATTTAATATTCCTAAATATTTGCCTGCCGATAAGGAGTATGACATTTATGCAGTATTTGTGCATCCCGATACGCTTCCTAATAAGTTCATAATTGAACTTCAAGAGCGTCAGCCGAGTAGTGAATCAGGTAAAGGTTCTTACAAAAGAACGAAAAAAAGCGATGACTATATAATAAACAATGCTTCGAACAGTGTCGATACCTGTTTCGTTGGCAGATATACTTTCTTGGGTACACCTGATCCTATTATTCAAATATATTCAGATGTGAAGCGTACGGAGAAAGAGTATAGTAGAATTATCTGTATTTCGAAAATCTGCATAGTACCGGTAAATGAAAATGAGTAAATTGAATCTTAAAACTTAATGATTATGTTTAGAAAAACCTTATATACAATTCTGTTGCTTATGATGTGCAGTATTGCATCGGCACAGTCATATAGCGTCATTGTTACCAATCCGCAATTGTCAGCAATGTTTCATATTATTAATGACTTAGACTACGAGCATTTTCTAACTGATGGCTGTAAGGACTTTAAGACTATTATGATAGTTCCTACCAACGAAGGAATTGCTGAATATATCGACCCTCTCTCCTACGGAAACGAGAAGTTGAATATGTGGAATATTACTTATGGAGATGTTGGAAATACAAAAGGTTTTTTTTACGGTATTTACAACTGTGAGTTTAACGAATCGACGCACTCATGGGAGAAAGGCGATTCGTTGACAATGATAAAAGGTACAACCAATATATCACAATCCACCCCCCTCGGTAATCGTTTAAAAGATCTTCTTGAAAATAGTATAATTATGGGAGAATACAAGGAGGGTAAATTGTATTACAAGACTCTCGGCAACATGATTGTGCGCATAGATGGTATTGAGAAGGGCAGCACTATTTATGGACCTCTTCAGATGGAGTATAATACGCCGTTGACAGTGGTTGAGTCTATTGTGGAGGATGGTCGCCTTGTGCTTGTAGTGGACGGTCCCATCATGGGTTCACGAAAATCAGTATATAAACTGCTTTCTGAAAAACCTGAATTCTCCAAGTTTAGTGATATTATAGCCGAGTGCCTGCTTTATGATACTGGTAGGGATCGAGAAGATTATGCAGTCGGTGGTGCAAACTTGTTTTATAAGTTATCTCTCTTTAGTGAATGGAGCCGTCCGGACCGTCCGGAGTTTGAAAAATATAGATATTTGTTGAATGATTTTCATTATACTATATATGCACCCACAAATGCGGCTATGGATGAGGCTTTTGCTAAGGGGCTTCCTACTTTGGATGATTTGGCGGCTGCATACGAATACGATGCCGCGAATGAGCTGTCAGACTCGGCTGTTAAGATTATTGAGATTATGCGTAACTTCGTAATGTATCATATTCAGGACCATTCAATCTTTATTGACAAGGGTGCTAAGGGTGGAAAGTACGCCACAGCCAAGAATGTCTTTAAATTGAATTCTTATACCGACAGTGATGGAAATGTCTCAACGGAGTATAAAGCGATTATGCCTTACAAGGTTAATGTAGATGTTACGGGGTCGTCTTTGAAGGTAACCGATGCTTTGGGAAATACGCGTAATGTTCTCACAAATTCGGGACTTTATAACATGGTTGCGAACGAATATTGGGCTGATGGTCCATCTACTTCAAACAGACTCGTAAATTCATCAACAGTGGTTATTCATGCTATTGATGGTCCTTTGATGTATTCGAACAAACAGTTTGTCAATGAGTATTGGGATAATAACTATATTTATTACAAATAATAATTAATAGTCCGAGTTAACTTCCACTAACAAAATTCATCCCAACTGCAAAATTCTTTGCAGTTGGGATGAATTTTTATATATTATATGATTATAAAATTGAATTTTAATCATTGGCCAATGATACAGGTAACTCTCCTATAAGTGCATCGAGAGGCGAATAGATATAAGCCTTTTTCTCTTCGGGCACAATCTTGACACCAAAAAAGCGATCGCGATTGTTCTCGAATGTCTCGGCGTATTCTGCTCTCAGTTCGTAGGGCACAAAGAAAATTGTGTTGTTGTCTATTGCGCTGTCGTCGATATAATTCAACTTGCGTTTGCTTGCCATAAGCAGAATTTTGGCCGATTGGCAACTGCAGAATGCATAGTCCTCAATGCGTTCGAGTGTGCTTGGCAAAACTACAAAATCCAAAAGGAAACATCCGTCGAAAACATCGTTGCAGAGCACCTTGACGCCTTCTGGGATTACAGCCGTGCGTAGCATGGTGAATTCGAATGCGTAGGGGCCAATCTCCCTGACGGTTGATGGAATTTGCAGGTCTGTCAATCCTGTGCAGCCTGAAAATGCCAACGACCCAATCTCCAACAGCCCTTCGGGAAGGACTATCTTTTTGAGGCTTCCCATTTTTCCCCAAGCATCTTTGCCGATTATTTCTGTACCTTGAGGTACAGTATACTCTTCCAATTTCTCGTTTCCCTTGATAAGGACCTTTTTGTCCTCTGAATATGTTACTCCATATTCGTCTACAAATGTATTCATATTCTATATTGTTTTGTAGTTATAGAGTACCCTATTGGTGGATTTCTATCAGTTCGCGTTGTTTTTGTTAGAAGCTGTTTGAATTTTATTTTAATAAGATAGGCTGCACTCGCATTGCAATTGTAAGCAAGCTTACATTGCGCTCGTTTGCACTATCTTTCGGAATTATTTGAGAGGTATTTCGAGTAGATTTTCTTTCGCATTTTGCAGGGAATAGCGGGCTATTTCCCAAAAATAAGAAAGGAAATATGTCGAAATAGACTCAAATAAGCCGAAATAAACATCGCAAATATAGAATTATTTTTCAATAAAATTCAAACAGCTTCTTAAAGTCCTTATCCTTCATCGGCAGGGTAGTGTACGCCCATCTGACGGCGTATTTCGTCTATCGTCTCCATTGTGGCAAGGGAATTTTCGTGGCTGTTGACGGCAGATTCCCTTTCTCCGCTTTCGAGAATATCTATGAATTCCTTAATTTCGTAGTAGTATTCGCTGTGGTCGAGGGGGCGGCCTATGGAGGTGCTTGAGTAGTCCTGCTCCCTGCCTTGCTCGGTCCTGCGACGCGGAATGTATTCAACTCTGTTGGTGATGTGTATCTTGTCGAGTAGCAGGTTGCCCTCTTCTCCCTCAATCTCTGTTGGGAGTGCCGAGTTTGCTATTTTTGAGTAGAGCACTGTTGCGTTCATATCCTTGTATTGGAAATTCACCGCTCCCTGTCCGTCGACACCGGTGTGCAGTCTTATTCCCTGTGCATCAATCTTTTCGGGGCGACCGAAGAGGGTTATCATCGGGTAGATGGTGTATATGCCTATGTCCATCACTGCGCCGTTGGAGAGTTCGGGCTTGAAAGCATTGAGGATGGTGCCCTCCTTGAACTTGTCGTAGCGCGAAGAGTATTGGCAGTAGCTCGAAAAATAGCGACGAATGGTGCCGAGCTTCTTCATCTCCTCTCTGACTATTGCAAAATTGGGGTTGAGCGTGGATATCATCGCCTCCATCAGCAGTACATTGTTCTTGCGTGCTGCTGCTATCATCTCCGCAGCTTCGCGGGCATTTGAGGCAAGGGGCTTCTCGCACAGCACGTGCTTGCCACGGTTCATGCATAGTATGCTTTGTGCGGCATGTACATAGTTGGGGGTGGCAATGTATATTGCGTCGACAAGCGGACTTTCGGCCATCTTTTCGAGTGAGGTGAATATGTGGGGAATGTTGTGCTTGGCTGCAAACTCCTCGGCTCTTTCGCGTGTGCGCGAGCACACTGCCGCAAGTTCGAATCTTTCGTCTTCGAGGCCGCCTGCTATCACTCTGTCGGTGATGTTGTTGGTGCCTACTACTCCGAAGCGTATCTTTTTCATCTTTTTATATACTTATTGAATCCCTCTGTGGAGACGGTCTGCATGTTGCCTTTCTCGTCGGCGTAGATGAAGTATGCCTCTATCTTGGGATTGTTGTTACAATATTCCATTGCCTTATCTTTGCCCATTACCATGAATGCTGTTGCAAGCGCATCGGCGTAGGCACATTCGTCGGTTATCACTGTTGCCGAGAGCAACGAATTGTTGGCGGGGTATCCTGTCTGTGGGTTAATGGTGTGTGATACCTTCTTGCCGTCAACGAAGCGGAAGTTGCGGTAGTTGCCAGAGGTTGCCATGCAGCAATCTGTGAGCTGCAGCACTGTCTGCAATTCGTTCCTGCCATCTTCCGAGGGTTTGTTGATGCCTATCACCCACGGCACATTTTTCTTGTTCCTGCCTTTGAGGACAACCTCGCCTCCTATTTCCACCATGTAGTCTTCTATGCCTTTACAGTGGAGCATGTGGGCTACTGCGTCGCAACCGTATCCTTTGGCTATTGCGCTGCAGTTGAGCATTGTTTCGGGGTGTTGTTTCACAACCTTGCCGTTTGCAATGCTTATCTTCTTGTATCCGGTGAAGTTTCTGAGGCTGTCTATTGTGAGGGAGTCGGGGGTGATGCCCTGCTTGAATCCGAAGCCCCATGCATTTACAAGAGGTGCAACGGTTATGTCGAATGCTCCTGAGGTCTCTTCGGATACCTCCTGGGCCATTCCGAAGATGTATAGGAACATGCTGTCTGGCTCGTTACCCTCGTTGTTGTTTATCTTGCTTATAGTGGAATTCTTGTTGAAGGGGGAGAGTGAATTGTCCACCTGTTGCAGTATGTTCTTTATATCTTCGTGGAGG
The DNA here is from genome assembly GCA_015060835.1 of Bacteroidales bacterium. Taxonomy (GTDB): domain Bacteria; phylum Bacteroidota; class Bacteroidia; order Bacteroidales; family Bacteroidaceae; genus HGM04593. The sequence continues at coordinate 14,501 of SUXT01000037.1, read as the reverse complement.
TTCTCCTTGTGCTTGTATGTTATGCGGTAGGAGGTGCCGAAGATTCTTCCTTCGTCAGTGTGGTAGGGGGTGTTCTTTGTGAGTATCATTGCTGTTGCAACGATGAGGAACACTAAGAATATTATTTGCCAGCGTTTCATTATATCTTTTGATTATTTGAAAGGTAGTTCGTATATGAGGCTGTATGTAGCTCCGAAGCAGGTGTGTCTGTTCCTGCCGAATCCGGGTATGTAGCCTACGTTTGAGTTTGCGCTGTTCACAACGTTTATTCTTGCTTTGTAGCGTACGCACCAGCCCATGCGGAAGTTTTTCCATATTTTTACGTTCACTCCCACACCAAGCTCCAGCCAGCTTGCGAAGCCGTTGATATTCTCGCGCGAGAATGGCAGTTCGCCGCCCCATACAGGGTCGTGGAGTGGGGGAGAACTTATGTCGTAATCCATTTTGCTACATGCGAAGCGTGCTGCTCCGTAGACATAGTTGGGGCGCTGTGCCTTGCCTTTCACATAGCTGAAGTTGTAGTTGAGTCCTGCGCGGAAGAAGGGGGCATTTGTCTTGTAGTGTATGCCGAAGTTCTCATCTGTGAAGTCTACACCTCCGTATCCGGCTTCAACTACGGGGAAGAAGCGGTCGCCGAGGTTGGCTTCGAGGGCAATTTCGCCGCTTGTGCCATCTTCGATGAATGAGTAGAGATAACCGAAAATGTCGGTCGATAGCATCAGCCCTTTGAATTTCAAGGGGCTCTCCTCTGTGGAGGTGTCGCGCTTTTCCTGTGCTGCGGCGGGCACTGCTGTTGCGAGAATCAGCAGGCTACTCAATAATATATAGTTTAATATTTTCATTCCAGTCGTAGTTGATGAATGCTTCGTTTATGGATGCCGAGTCAATGAGACTGCGGGTGTGGCGCAGTCCTGTCAGATGATGGTACATTGCCATTCCGCAGTCCGAGGATACGAAATAGGGGATGTTGGTGTGCTCTATGTAGAGTGTGTCGTTGTCGGCTCCGCTGTATTCGAATACCAATGTGTCGCACTCCTGTGTGAAGCAGATGGGCAGTTGCAGCTCCGATGCTCCCACGAGTCTGTTCACTATGATGCTGTCGTTGCCGTTTACCACCAACTTGACGGTGAGGGTGTCGGGGTAGCTGTATTTGCCACTTACGATTGTGTCGACGTCGGCAATGGCGCTGTACAACTGTATGCGGTTGTAGGCTACGTTGTTGATGTTGCAGTCGGCTCCGTTGTCGCACGATGCGGTTATAAACAGCACGATTGCTGTGAGTATGGCTGATATGTGTCTCATCTTATATCTCTTTGGCAATGTTGTATTTGTTGCGCTCGGTGGATGTGCGGCTCACAAGTTCGGCAAGGAACCCGGTGAGGAACAGCTGGGTGCCGAGTATCATCATCGTCAGTGATATGTAGAAGTAGGGCGAGTCGGTTACAAGGCGGAAAGGGATGCCGTTGGCGAGGGCATACAGCTTGCTTGCTCCGAGTATGGCTGCGGAGATGAAGCCTATGAAGAACATGAGCGTTCCCCAAAGACCGAATATGTGCATGGGGCGGTAGCCGAACTTCGATAGGAACCACAGCGACATAAGGTCGAGGTAGCCGTGGAAGAAGCGGCTGATACCGAATTTGCTCTTGCCGTATTTGCGTGCCTGATGGTGCACTACAAGTTCGCCTATCTTTGAGAATCCTGCATTCTTGGCAAGGTAGGGTATGTAACGGTGCATATCGCCGTAGACCTCTATGCTTTTTACTACTTCGTTCCTGTATGCCTTGAGACCGCAGTTGAAGTCGTGCAGGTTCTTTATTCCCGATACTTTGCGTGCGGTGGCATTGAACAGCTTTGTGGGGATGGTCTTTGTCAGCGGGTCGTAGCGCTTCTGTTTGTATCCCGATACAAGGTCGTATCCCTCTTCGGTTACCATGCGGTAGAGGATGGGAATTTCGTCGGGGCTGTCCTGAAGGTCGGCATCCATTGTGATGACTACGTTACCTTTGGCACGCTCGAATCCGCAGTAGAGAGCGGGTGATTTTCCGTAGTTGCGACGGAATTTTATTGCGTGTATGCAGTCGTTGCTCTGTTGCAGTTTTTCGATTACCTCCCACGAATTGTCGGTGCTGCCGTCGTTGATGAAGATTATTTCGTATGTGAAACTATTCTCTTTCATCACACGCTCAATCCATGCTGTAAGTTCGGGCAGGGACTCGGCTTCGTTGAAGAGGGGGATTATTACTGATATATCCATAGTGTTATTTTTTATAAACGAATATTGAAGTTATGGGCGCAAGTATCGAGGAAATGAACAGGTTGCTTGTGAAGTACTGTATGCATATATCGCTTGCGTTGAGCTTGGAGAGTATGTCGTATGTCTCGTTGAATGCATTTTTCATCTCATCGCCAATCTCCATGGAGGTGTATATGTCTATCTGCTCCTTGAAGGCAGTGAGCATAGTCCCGCCATCGATGAAGTAGAAGTATATGTAGCAGGCTATTGCCGAGAGTACCGATGCACAGGTGTAGATGATTATCATGAATGACCATGCGTTGAGAAAGGTGAGCTTGTTTTCGCACTCTTTCTTTCTGTATTTCATTCCAAGGTATCCTGCATATACCGGTGCTGCTGCGAGCAGCATCAGGAACAGCAGTGAGAGTTCTTTTGTGGTTATCGAAATTACGTATACAGCAAATGCCACTATCCAGAATATGCCGAGGTTGGTACCATATTGCATTGCTGTCTGTAGCATGCCTTTTGTTGATTGTTCCATTGTTCTGTTTGTTTTTGTTTACAGTGAGTGCGGCCTATTTTCGCAATGTTAATTGCAATGATAGTGCAAGCGAGCGAGTAAAAAACTTGTTTTTATTCACAGCGAGTACGGCCTATTATCGCATCATAGATGCAATGATAGTGCAAGCGAGCGAGTAAAAAACTTGTTTTTATTCACAGTGAGTGCAGCCTATTATCGCAATGTTAATTGCAAAGATAGTGCAAACGAGTGAGATAATGAAAGCAAACAGTATGGAATTAACCTTATATTCTGCTTTAATTGCGGCTTTTTGATTTTTTATGTGCATGAAATTTTGTGTTTCGATAAGGAAAAGCTAATTTTACAATCTCCATAAAGCAATATTTCAATGGAACAGAATAATACCCCTGCGGTGCTGCTCATCTACACCGGAGGTACGATAGGAATGATACAGAATAGCGAGACCGGTGCTCTTGAGAGCTTTGCTTTTGAGAGACTTATCCGCAATGTGCCCGAACTCAAACGCTTCGAGTGCAGGATTGATGTGCATCAGTTTGCAAAGCCCATCGACTCGTCGGATATGCACCCTTCGGTGTGGAGTGAACTTGTGCGCATAATCAGCGGCAATTACCATAAGTACGATGGCTTTGTTATCCTGCATGGAACGGATACAATGGCTTATACTGCTTCAGCTCTCAGTTTTATGCTCGAAGGGTTGTGCAAGCCGGTGGTGCTCACCGGCAGCCAATTGCCCATCGGTATGTTGCGCACCGACGGTAAAGAAAATCTCATTACCGCCATTGAAATTGCATCGGCGCGTGACGAGCAGGGACACCCGCTTGTGCCTGAGGTGTGCATCTTTTTCGAAAACTGCCTGTTGCGTGGCAATCGCACCACTAAGATAAATGCCGAGAATTTCGATGCTTTCCGTTCCTATAACTATCCCCCGCTTGCGGTAGCCGGAATAAATATCAAGTACGATAGGGATAAGATTGCGAAAGTGGATTTTTCACAGTCTTTGAAGCCTCATCTCAATTTGGATACTAATGTGATTGTACTTACGCTTTTCCCGGGAATACAGGAAAATGTCATAAGCAATCTGTTCCGTACAGCAGGTCTTAAAGCGGTGGTGCTGAAGACTTTCGGTGCAGGAAATGCGCCTCAGCAGCCTTGGTTCATCGAATTGTTGAAGAGGGCTATTGCAGATGGTATAATAATTGTGAATATTTCGCAGTGCCTTGCAGGGATGGTGCAGATGAAGCTCTACGAGACGGGACTGAGACTGCTCGATGCGGGTGTCATCAGTGGATATGACTGTACGGTTGAGTGTATCCTTACCAAACTGATGTTCCTGCTTGGGGAGAATAAGAGTCAGTATGAGGTTTCCGAACTGATGAATACCCCGCTTGCAGGCGAATTTACCGTATAAAAGTGGTTCTTATAGAACCATCCTGTAATTATTTTCTGATATTATTTGCATTTGTTTGAAAAAATGCCTACCTTTGCATCGCTTTTCCGCAAGGAGGGCGTTAAAATAAAATATGGAGGCTATAGTTCAGCTGGTTAGAGCGTCAGATTGTGGTTCTGAATGTCGTGGGTTCGAATCCCACTAGCCTCCCTAAGAAAATTCCTTGATATCCCGAATATCAAGGAATTTTTTTGAATTATAATCAATATAAAACAACGAACTGCGCTTGATTTTTCTTGTCAAGCGCAGTTCGTTGTTTTTATCTGTTGCTGAGGTAAGTGTGTATGTCCTTGTCGCCGCGTCCCGAAAGGGTGAGCACTACAATATCGTCGGGGTTGAATTTTATTTTGTCGAGTGCTGCGAGGGCATGTGAGGATTCGAGTGCGGGAATGATGCCTTCGGTGCGTGTAAGGTAGAATGCAGCTTCAAGCGCTTCGTCATCGGTGATGGCGGCTACTGTGGCGCGTCCCTTCTTTGCGAGGTTGGCATGCATGGGGCCTATTCCAGGGTAGTCGAGTCCGGCGCTTATGGAGTAGGGTTCTCTCATTTCGCCATTTTCGTCCTGCATCACAAGTGTCTTGAATCCGTGCAGAATGCCGTCTTTGCCTATGGAGATTGTAGCCGCAGTATATTCCGTGTCGGCTCCTTTGCCACCGGCTTCGGCAAGAACGATTTTCACTCTTTCGTCGTCGAGATAGTGGTATATGGTGCCGGCAGCATTGCTTCCTCCACCTATGCAGGCAATCAGATAGTCGGGATAATCGCGTCCTTCGTGCTCCATCATCTGCTGCTTTATCTCTTCGCTGATAACTGATTGCAGGCGTGCAACAAGGTCGGGGTAGGGGTGAGGTCCTACGGTGGAGCCTATCACGTAGAAGGTGTCTGCTGAGTTTTTGCTCCAGTCGTCGATGGCGGCATCTACTGCTTCTGTCAGTGTCATACTGCCGGCTGTAACGGGACGTACTTCGGCGCCGAGCATGCGCATCTTCTCTACGTTTATGTGTTGGCGCTCTACATCGGTCTTACCCATATATACTATGCACTCCATCTTCATGAGTGCACACACTGTGGCTGTCGCCACTCCGTGCTGTCCGGCACCGGTTTCGGCGATTATGCGGCGCTTACCCATGCGTTTGGCAAGCAGCACCTGTCCGATGGCATTGTTTATCTTGTGTGCTCCTGTGTGGTTCAAGTCCTCGCGTTTGAGGTATATCTTGCAGCCATGTTTCTTGCTCAGTCTGTTGGTGAGGTAGAGAGGTGAGGGACGACCTACGTAGTCGCGGAGCAATTTGCGGAATTCTTCCTTGAACTCCGGGCTTTCTATTACTTTCAGATAGTTTTCTCTGAGTTCATCTACGCAGTGGCGCAGACTGTCGGGGATATATGCGCCTCCAAATTCGCCATAGTATCCTTCGTTGTTTACTTGATAGTCTTTCATGGTATTTTGTCTGTTATTCTTTTATCATTGTTCAAATCTCTTTGTTCACATCTCTTTGTTCAAAAAAACAAGACCTGCCGTAAGTACGACAGGTCTTGTTTGATGTATTTGTTATGTACACACATATTTCCGTCTACTTACAATGGGGATTGCAAGTGACGCCACCAATTTCTGTTTGTAAAGTGTGTGTTCATTTTTTCTGTTTTTTGTTTATCGGTCGCAAATGTATTCTCTTTTTTTCAATGTGCAAAGTTTTTTTCTTATTTTTTGCACTCATGGGCCGAATTGCGCCATATTCGCATGATGTAATATACAAAATGCACTATTGCGAAGATTACCGAAATTATCAGCAGTGTCTTGTCTGTATCCCATCCGGCTGTCTGCTGGTGCCAGAATCCGGTTACAAGACTGAGTACTGCGAGAGCTATTCCTAATATATTTAACGAGAAATCTCCTTTACGCACTGCCTTGCCCGGTTCGAGTTTACTGTGTTTGATGCCGTACATTGCGTATATGTCAAGTCCCACAAGCATCCACAGCACAAGACGTATCCATGTGTCGGCAGGGAGGAAGCACATCATTGCCACGCAGGTGAGTATGCCGAGTATGGGAACGACAGGAACAAACGGACATTGGAAGCCTCGTTGCACTCCGGGTGTTGTGCGGCGAAGTACAAGTATTCCTGCACACACAAGGGTGAATGCAAAGAGTGTGCCTATACTTGTCATCTCTCCTGCTACGCGTGCGGGAATGAAACCGGCGAGCAGGCTGACCACCACCATAAAGAGCATGTTGCTCTTCAACGGGGTGCGGAATCTTTCGCTTATCTGTGCGAAGAAGGGGGGCAGCAGTCCGTCGTGGCTCATGCTGAGGAATACGCGGCTCTGTCCGAGCAGTGTTACCATTATCACCGAGCAGTATCCGAAGAGGATTGCGAGGATGATGGCTTTGTTGAGCCACGGATAGGCGGGTGTTATCACTCCCGATGCGTCAGGTGTTCCCATGTGTTCGATGGCTACTGCTACAGGCGCAATGCCCACTTGTCCCTGAAATTCGGTGTAGTGTGCAACACCTGTCATCACATGGGCAAAGAGTATGTAGAGAACTGTGCAGACGAGAAGCGATGCAAGGATGCCTATGGGCATATTGCGCTTGGGATTTTTAGTCTCCTGTGCGGCAGTGCTCACAGCATCGAAGCCGAGAAAGGCGAAGAAGACAATTGCTGCTCCGCGCAGTATGCCCGAAAATCCGTACTCGCCGAGCACTCCTGTGTTTGCGGGAATATATGGAATGAGGTTGTCGCTCTTGATGAACTTCCATCCGAGGACAACGAATACAAGTATCACGCCTATCTTCAGAAATACTATCAGCCCGTTAAAGAATGAGCTCTCCTCTGTGCCGCGCATGAGTATGATGCTTATCATTACGACGATGAGCATTGCGGGTATGTTTATTATTCCTCCGTCCCACGGACAGGCAGACAGTGCGTGTGGCAGCTCTATGCCTATGCTTTGTAGAAAGACTACCAGGTAGCGGCTCCAGCTGATACTAACCGTAGTTGCCGCCACAGTGTATTCGAGCACAAGATCCCAGCCGATGATCCATGCTACAAGTTCGCCCATAGTGGCGTAAGAGTATGTGTAGGCGCTTCCGGCAACCGGAATCATAGATGCAAATTCGGCATAACATAGTCCGGCGAAGCAGCATCCTATGGCTGCAATGGCGAAGCTGAGTGTGATTGCAGGGCCGGTGAATTCTCCCGCTACAGTTCCGGTGATAGAGAATAGTCCGGCACCGATGATGGCTCCTACTCCCAATGCTATGAGGCTCCACGGTCCGAGCACGCGTTTGAGTGTCTTGCTGCCGGTAGCATTGGCTTCAGCTTGTAATTCTTCTATTGTTTTTCTGATAAAAAGTCCCATTTAATATTGTTTATACTGTGGTTCATTAGAAAGTATTGTTTGCCATCTTCCACAAGCAGAGGAATGCGGCTTTTGTTATTTCCACCATTTTGTCCCAATTTATGCGGTCGCTCTCGTCTGTGGGCATGTGGAAGTCGGGCTGTGCGCCTGTCTGGTACCATACAATTGAGGCACCGGCCTTGAAGAAAGGCACCTGGTCGCTTCCGCCGCTGAAGTCTTCAGAGGTCTTGAAATCGGGGTCGAGAGCAAGTGAATGTTTCTTTATGTCGCTCTTCAGCCAGCTTGCATATATCGAGTCTTTAGGCATATACATGAGATTGAAATGTTTGGGGCGTTCCTCCATGTTGTTGCGTCCTATCATGTCGAAGTTCATATATCCTTTCACCTTCTTTATATCGGCAAAGTTGTTTACAAAATATGTAGAGCCGAGAAGTCCGCGTTCCTCACCGTCCCACAGTGCGAAGATGACTGTCTTTTCGGGCTGTACTCCGGTTGCCATGAATGCACGCAGTATCTGCAACACAGCCTGCACACCCGATGCATTGTCGTCTGCACCGTTGAATATCTTGTCGCCTACCAACATGTCGTCGTAGCCGAGATGGTCGTAGTGTGCACCTACTATAACAATCTCTTCGGGGTTTTTGCCTTCGATTTTTGCAAGAATGTTGCGCATGGGGGCTATGCGGTGAGGAGCTTTCTTTATTTTTTCAATTCCTTCGGGGTGTACTGTGAAGCCTGCGTTCCTGCGCTCGTATGAGTATGCATCAAAGGGTTGTGCGAAATCGTTACCGAAGAGTGGGGTGGCACCCATCTGCTTGAGTATGGATATGAGATATTCACCGGCAATGTGTCCGTGCTCTGTACCCGATTCGCGTCCTTTCAGTGCGTCTGATGCGAGGAATTCCACGTGCGCTTCGGCTGTGGGGCGGTTGATGGTGAGTATGCCCTTCTGTTCGGGGGTAATCTTTTCTCTCTTTTTTGCCTCTGCTGGTACAATTGCTATTGCTGCCATCAGTGTGAGCAGCAGTATGACTCTTTTCTTCATGGTAGGTGTTTATGGTAGGTGTATTAAAATAACAGCTCCTGCAAGATGTTTGCAGGGGCTGCCGTATGTTTTTGATGTGTGTTAACAGTTCATTCCTCCACAGCAGTTTATAACTTGTCCGGTAACGTATGCCGAGAGGTCGGATGCGAGGAAGAGTGCTACTCCGGCTACATCCTCGCCCTTGCCGGCGCGGCGCAGGGGTATTGTCTTGCTCCACTGCTCGCGCAACTCTTCGGGGAGCTTAGAGGTCATATCTGTGTCGATGAATCCGGGGGCTATGCAGTTTGAACGTATGCCTCGGGGACCAAACTCTTTTGCTATTGATTTTGCAAGACCTATGAGACCTGCCTTAGACGCTGCATAGTTTGCCTGACCGGCATTTCCGCTTACACCGACTACGGAGGTCATGCTGATGATGCTTCCGCCGCGTTGTTTAGCCATGATGGGGGCTACGGCATGAATGAAGTTGAATGCCGACTTCAGGTTGACGGTGATTACACTGTCCCACTGCTCTTCGCTCATGCGCAGCATAAGACCGTCTTTGGTGATGCCTGCGTTGTTCACAAGTATATCGATGCGTCCGAAGTCCTGCTGCACGCTTTTCACTACAGTTTCGGTTGCTGCAAAGTCGGCTGCGTTTGAGATGTAGCCTTTGCAGGTTACACCCATTGCAGTAATCTCCTCTTCCACCTGTTTGGCAACTTCGCTGTTGCTTACGTATGTAAATGCTATGTTGGCACCTTCGCTTGCATATTTCATGGCTATCGCCTTACCAATTCCTCGTGTTCCGCCTGTAATCAAGGCAACTTTTCCTTCCAATAATTTCATAGTGTCGTTTATGATTGGTTATATATTGTTTTTCTTTCTGCGAAGATATGATTTTTTTCTCACACTTATTCGAATATGCCCCTTTTTATTTTCATTTTCCTTTTCAAAAAGAACAGGATGTCAGGTTGTTTTTAAATATTAACAATTCTTAACAAGTGTCTTATTGTGTTGAATATTAGTTCTTTAACTATACGTGTATGTCTCGTTATTGCATTATATATAATTTGGCTCTTTCGGAAGTTTTTTGATAAATTTGCAATAAACCAAACACTAATCAGATATTATGAACAAGATTTATTTAGAGCCTGTTGGCAAAGTAAAAATGCTTGTAGAGGCAGTTGAGAAACAGAAGGAACTATTGAAGAGTAAAGGTATTTCAATCGACACAAGCGGATTGAGCGAAGCATGTCGTCTGCTCGAGGATGCCGGCAAAAAACAGGAGGCTATTGAAGAGGAACTTAAAGCTGCGCGTGAGGATGCTCACAAGAGACTCGAAAAGCTGAAAATTTTATATGTCGAAGCCAAATTGCCGATAAAGCACTCGTTCGCTCCCGAAGTGTGGAATGTCTTCGGTATTCCCGACAAAAGATAAAAAAGTGCGAGCCTCAAAATGAAAGGCTCGCGCTTTTTTATCTTTCTCAGACTATTCGTGGTGGTAGGGCAGATGGTTTATGATTGTGTATGCTCTGTATAGTTGTTCCACAAAGAGCAACCTTATCATCTGGTGCGAGAATGTCATGCGCGACAAGGAGATTTTTTCACTTGCGCAATCATACACCTTTTTCGAAAAACCGTATGGACCGCCAACGACGAAGACCAATCTTTTTGCCGACAGGTGTTGCTTGTGCTCTATCCATGATGCAAATTCCGTAGAGCGGAACTCCTTGCCACCCTCGTCGAGAAGCACGACGATGTCTCCAGGGGTTATAGCCTTCAGTATCAACTCTCCCTCTGCCTCTTTCTGTTGCTGCTCGCTCAGCTTGCGGGCATTCTTAAGTTCGGGTATTACCTCTATTTCGAATTGTGCAAAATGCTTGATACGTCCTGTATAATCTTCTATTGCCGGGATTATATTCTTGTCGACGGTGCGTCCTACAACCAAGAGTGTCGTTTTCATTCCGATAGTATCTATTCCATATTTGCAACTTTAGGCTTCAGCAGTATGAGCTGTGCCATCATAGCTACGAACACCACTCCTCCAAGTATGGCAAAGCCGAATCCGAGCTGTCCGCCGTCGGTCCATTTGCCGAGTACCTGTGTGATTGCTGCTCCTGAGAATACACCTACCATATTCATCACTCCGTATGCTGTAGCACGCTGTTTGGACGATACGAACTGGCAGAGGATGGGCATGTTGTTTGCATCGAACATTCCGTAGCCTATTCCGAAAAGAAGTCCTGCGCATACCACTGCGGCAAAGCTGCTGCCTACACCTATGAGTATGAGTGAGGGGATAGTCAGTCCCATGCCTATGGCGCTTGTGTAGATGCGTCCGCGAAGATTGGTCTGCACCCAACGGTCCGACAACATACCGCCAAAGATTACTCCAATGAATGAAGATGCCGCAATGGTGATAGTTGAAATGGGACCGGCTTCGGACATGGGTATGTTAAGGCTTTCGGCATACAATGTAGGCAACCAGTTCTTTGTTGCCCAGCCGGGAAGGCTCGACGATGCAAAGAAGAAGAGTATCACCCAGAATGCGATGTTACTGAATAGCAGTACAAGTCCTTTTGTTATCTTGTAGCTGTTGGCTGTGGGACCCATCTTGGGAGTTGTGGGCTCGCGTTTGATGTCCTTGAGGAATATTGCAAGAATTATTGCATATGCGATACCTATGATACCGAACCAATGGAAGGCTGTATGCCATGTGAAGGCTGCTGCCACTGTTGCACCGAATCCGCCTATGGCTTGTCCCATGTAGAGACCGGTCATGTGAATACCTACGGCAAGCGAGCGTGTCTTGTCGCTGTGATAGTCGGCAATGAGTGAGAGGCCTGCGGGAATGTATAGGGCTTCGCTTATTCCCATCAATGCACGCAGCCATATAAGCTGGTCGAAATTGTCGGCGATACCCATCATATAGGTTACGCTCGACCATACGAGCAGACTGCCTACGATGAGCCATTTGCGGCTTATCCTGTCGGCTACCATTCCCGATACAGGGCTCATGAAGCCGTAAATCCAAAGGAACACCGCCATCAATATGCCGAAGTTCTCGGCATTCTGGAGTTCCACAATGTCTATTTGCATGGCTTCCTTCATGGTGCTGAGCATCTGTCGGTCCATGTAGTTGAGAAGTGCCACCACCCATAGCAGTGCCACAACTATCCAGGGATATATTTTCGAGTTTTTCATAATTATTCCTCTAACAACAGGTTACACAATTGGAAGGATTTGACCATCATGCGTGGTATGTGGAAGGGACCCTTGAATATGTTGCCTTTCGCAGGCTGTGCCACGGTGCCGTCGCGATGCAGGTAGCCGTACCATTCACCATATTCGTTGTCGGGGAAATGGGCATAAGTCCAATCGCTTATCTGCTTGTGCATAATCAGATATTTATCGTCCTTTGTAGCTTCGTAGGCATATAGTGTGGCAATGATTGCCTCGGTCTGCGGCCACCAGAATTTCATGTCCTGCGAATAGTCTTGTGGGGGGAGTCCGCGGCAGTCGCGGAAGTTGATGATGCCGCCGTACTGCTTGTCCCAGCCCCATTCCCACGACCAGTCGAGGATGCGCAGAGCGCGTTCTGTGAGCTCTTTTTCCCAACCACGGTGCTTTGCCTCCTCAAGGAGGAACCATGCTGTCTCAATGCAGTGTCCGGGGTTGATGATGCGCCCGTTGCATGTGTCGATGAACTCTCCGTTGGGACCTACCATTTCGAGCAGTGCCTTGAACTCCTCTTTCATGAAGTCCTTGAGCGACTCTATCGACTCGCTTATCTGTGCGTCGAGTTCCGGTGCGTCGATTACTTCGCGTATGCGCGATGCGGTGTTTATCAGTATCATCACAATGGAGTGTCCTTTTGCCTGAAGCGTGTCGAGGTATTTGGGTTCCATGTATCCGGGTGTGCTTATGAAGCGGCGGATGTCGTTGAATAGTTTCAAGGCTTTTTCGGCATAGCTTCTGTCGCCTGATGCTTTTGAATATTCTGCCATTGCTATTGCCGCAAAGGTCTCCGAAAATACGTAGCGGCGTTTGCGCAGCGGCTTGCCCTCTGCTGTTACTTCGAAGTACATGCGCCCGTCGGTGTCGAAGCAATGGTCTTCTATGAACTCTATAGTGCTTTTTGCAGCTGCGAGCCATTCGGGATTCTTGTCCACATTGTTGTAGGCGAAGCTGCATACGAATGCAAAGCGTCCCTGGAACCATACCGATTTTGTGCTGTCGATGAGCGAGCCGTCGCGGTCGAGACAGGTGTATACTCCGCCGTTTACGAGATCGAGTCCGTTGCGCATCCAGAAGGGCATTATGTTATTTACAAGGTCGTTGCGGTAGGAGTCGCGCCACTCGCTGAGATATTTTTTCCAATCCATAGTAGTGTTGTTTTATAGGGGGAATAAATAAGGTCGATTATCCCACCTCTATAGGTTATTAGAATTTGTTACAACGGTTGAAGAAGTCAATAGCTTCGAGTTCGGCTTTCATGCGTGCCTCCTCTTCGTCTGTCATATTCTGGAAGGGAGTGCGGTTCTTGCCGAGGTCGAGTCCTATGAGTTTCATTATGCGTTTGCCGCCGACGATGTTGCCGCGGAAGTGGCAAATTACGTTGATTACCTCCTGTGAGAAGTTTTGCAGTTCGCGTGCTTTCTCAATGTCGCCGTTGTTCCATGCGTCGATTATTCCCACAAGATTGCAGCCGTTGTAGTTGGTGGTGCCGCCTATGCCTCCCTGTGCGCCGCCCATGGCAAGGCAGGGGAGTATTGTCTCGTCCTGTCCGTGCAACATGTCGAACTTGCCGTTCTTGTAGAGTCGGCACTGGTTGTATTCGTAGAGGCTTTCGAATGTGTATTTGATGCCGGCAAAATTGGGGATGCGTCCGTCAACAGCTTTCAGGAATTCCACCATCGAAAGATATGCTCCGTTGAATGCGGGGATGTGGTAGAAATAGAAAGGTAGTTCGGGAGCTGCCGATGCAATCTCTTCGCAATATTTTACAAGTTCCTCTACGCGGTTTACTTTGGGGAAGGGTGGTGCCATTGCTCCTATGCCCCATGCGCCTGCTTTTTGTGCGTGCTCGGCCATGCGGCGGCTCGATTTTACGCAGGTGCTGCCAACGTGTACTATTATTTTGAATTCTTTGGGTGAGGCGGCTATCCATGCTTCTGTCAGCTTGTTGCGCTCCTCTTCGGTGAGCATATAGCCTTCGCCCGATGAACCGTTGATGAATACTCCTTGCAGTCCGTTCTTGGCGAGCATGGCTGCGTATGCGGGAATGGGTTCGTAGTTCACTTCTCCGTTGTCGAGGAACGGGGTGAAGGGTGCATTTATAAGTCCTTTAATTTTTTCCATAGTATATAATTTATTTGGTGTTATTGTTCTGTATGCTCTTTCCATGCGTTGTAGCCACCTTTGAGATCGACAACACTGAAGCCTTCATCGGTGAGGATCTTGGCTGCTGTGCGGCTGCGGCGTCCGCTGCGACAGTATATGTATATGGTCTTTTCCTTGTCGAACTTCTTTATGCCTTCGACAAATGCTTCGTTGTCGGTAACATCGAGCAATGTGGCACCGGGGAGGTGTCCTTCGGCATACTCTTCGGGGTGGCGTACATCGAGCAAAAGGGCATTTTTGTCTGCGTTAAGCGTGCTGATGTATTCTGCGGGTTCGAGAATGGTGTCTGTCGCTGTGGTTGCTTGCGGCGAATTGCAGGCGGCCATTATGGCCGTTGTTGCAATTGTGAGTATTTTTTTGATTATATATTTCATTGTTGTGATATTTGCACTAATCGCAAAGATAAAAATTATCTCTGGAAAAATCTAACGAATGAGGGGAAATAATGATGGCGGCACTGGTGTTCAATGACTTATGAGGACTTTTGATG
>SUXT01000036.1 GCA_015060835.1 Bacteroidales bacterium | reverse complement strand
TAATATTCAAGTAAACTTGATATTCTTCTCTCGGCTTGCACTATCTTTCGGAATTATTTGAGAGCTGTTTTTGAGTAGATTTTCTTTGTTGTTTTGCAGGGAATAGCGGGCTATTTCCAAAAAACGATAAAGAAAAGATGCCAAAAACAGACTCAAAGAAGCCGAAATAGACGCGCAAATATAGAAACATTTTCTAATAAAATTCAAACAGCTTCTAGTCTCGTCCGGAATAATAAAACCTCGCTATATGCTTGCTTCGCTGACAATTCTTGTCCTATTGTGTCCTCTTTTATCAGCGGAGATTCTTGTCGGGAGTGGGTGGTTGTAACATATCCACACCAATATGGCTGTTGCCATCACACGGTCGTCATGGTTGCCTTCGACGGCGCCCATCTCTTTGCCGTTCTCTTTCAGTTCGTAGAGGTCGAGCTCGTAGGTGGTCTCTATGCAGCGCTCCACATAAAGCCCGTCGCGCAGGGCTTTTATAAGGAAATTTATCACCATCGGCTTTGTGGAGCTGTTTGTGTGGAAGCCCCATCGGCGTGGGCGCCCCTGCCGTATTTCCTGAAGCGAGGTGCGGCTGTAGAGATTGCTGTATCGGCCGGCAATTTCGTTGAGGATGTATTCGAAGTTGTCTCCCTCGGTGCCTTCCGTTTCGAGTGTGTTTGCTTCGATTACCAGAAGGGCATTGTCGTATGCTTTTGCTATTTCCACTGCTTTCCATGCGAGTTTGTCGTGCTCTATGTGGCCGTGCCAGCAGGCTGCAATTTCGGGTACGCCGCCTTCGAGCATAGGCAGGCGGTCGGCAACGAGTATGCAGGAGTAGTCGGCTTTGTCTGATACTCCGCCTACATCAACTGTTACTATGTATCTGTCGCGGTAGTGTTGCTCGCTGTCGGGCATAAGCCACACTTTAAGTACATTCTCGTCCTGCTTTTCACCCGGTTGCAATGGTTCGAATCGGCTGCCTGCGTGCTCTGAATCACTCGGTAGAATGTCGCCTGTCCATGCGGGAGGGACGCATTGCTCTCTTGTGTTCTTCACATAAGATATTTTGAACACTCTGTGTCCGGTGCTTTGGAATGCTTCGTTGGCTGTCGATGGAAATTCCGAAAAAAGGCGCCACTCTTCGGGCATTTCGCGCCGTTTGTCGCGGTACCATGATATTGCTTCGAGGGTGGCGCCGAGGGTAAACAGCTGTTGCTCGTATTCGTCCATGCTCTCTACAAAGGCGGGGTAGTCGCTTGGGACTATGGGCTTGCTGTAGAGGTCGATACTGTACCACGGTATAAAGACGGGGGTGAAATTGTTGCGCCCTGCGACAGCCTCTATCCATGTGCGGTGGAAGAAGTTGCCGACGCCTTTGGCTGTAGACTCCATAACCTTTACTGTGTAGGGGCCGCCGGCTATGGAGCCGAAGATGGATTGCACGAGGTCTTCGGGTTTACGGCCTGCGGTTGCTTTCCACAGACCTACTTCGGTGAGGTGGGCCATGCTTATGTCCTCGCTTCGCAGGGAGTCGGGCTTCTGTGAGGAGCCGAGCGAGTATCTGCTGTTGCCGTAGCTTATTACCCTTGTTTTTTGTGTACCCTGATATGGGCTTGTGGTTATCTTCTTGCCGCCTGTTGCCCACAGGGGGTAGTTGTTTATGACTTTTGCCAGTATGCCGGCTACGATGGAGGACTGTTTTTCAATGTCGCCGCAGATTACGGAGTTCCAATTTTGCTTGTGGACGAGCTGTATCCACAACATATACAATTGGGTGAGTGTGGAGCCGCCCCATTGACGGGCTTTGCATAGGATTATGTCTATCGGGCGACCGGCATTGCGCAGCTTTTCCATCTCTTTCAGATAGATTCTCTGCGGGCGGTTGAGGGTGAATGGAATGTCGCGCCCTTTACCCTTGTCGGAGATTATTGCCATAGTCTTTGCCCAATATTCGAAGTCGTATTTTATGCGCTCGCGGCAGAATTCGAGCCATAGTGTGATGATGCTTCTGTGGCTTGCCGTGTGTATGCCGCGTGTGGCAAGATAGCCTTTTGCGCCTTTTTCTATGAGGCGGGCAATGTTCTCTTTTTGCAACATGGCTGTGGGAAGGTTCATGCGGGTGAGCGGAAAGTCTTCAATCTCCACCCAGTGGCGTTCGATGGATGTGGAACCTTCGCCGTCGACCGGATTGTAAACGGCTGAAAGAAATTTCAGCCGTTTGGTGTTTTCTTCTATAATCTCTTCTTTTTTCATATTCCTGCAAGTCCTGTGGAGCGTCTTCTTATTTTTCGGTTGCTCAGTCGGTCGAAGAGTCCTTGTACCTTGTCGTACAGTTCGTTGCGCATGGCTATGTAGGTGTCGCTCCACGAACGGCGGCGTATCATAAGCCATTGTGTCATAAGTTCGTTTACAAGGAATTCTTCTATTGATTGTTTTAGTATGGGAATGAGTTTTTTGTGCGATTCGTTGTCGGCACCCGTGAAGCTGATGTAGATGTTGTCGCGCCCGGTGTCGTATGTGATTTCGCCCAGCCTTGTTGTCTGCGGGATAATGAGTTCGCATACGGCTTTGCGGATGAAGGTGTCCATAAGCTCTTCGTCGTCGGGGGTTGCTTCGCCGGTGTCGGCGTTGAGGTCGATGCGTTTGTCGGCTTCGGAGTGGTAGTGGGTGAGTAGTTCCACGCGGTGGAGCAGTTCCTCTTTGTTTATGTATATTTCGTGTTTCATACGTTATATAGCTATTTTTGTGTCGGGATCTTTTCTCTTTCTTCGAGGACGGATGCGCACAGTCATTGCTTGACGTATCTGCAATGTGGTCTTTTCGACCTCTGTTGCAACGATGATGCTTTCATCGGGCTTTATCTGTTGCAGCCATTGATGGAGAGTGCGCTGCACTGTATAGCGTGTGATCAGTTCTTCCATCTGCTTGTTGGCCTCTGCCGGGAAGTTGTAGGGCGCACGGTAGTGTAGTCTTACTATGGTGTAGCCCTCGTTCGCTTCGTCCTCTTCGCTTGTTTGCCGGCACTCTGACATATAGCGGTTTATCAGTTGTATGATTTCGCTTATTGCGGTGTGTATGTGGTTCTCCAACTGCCGTCTGTCATCGGCTGAGGTGTGTATTGTCGCTGCTGTTCTTGTCGGGGTGCCCGATTCGCGACGGGCATTGCCGGTGTAGTAACTGTGCAGATGTATCTGTTGTTGTATGTCGTGGAGCGGCAGGGTTATTGTCATTGTTCCTCTTTCCATTTTCAGCATATTTTTAGAAGTTCGTAGTTTCTTTCGCGCAAGGCTTTGTAAAGCAGGCAGCGAAAGGTCTCTGTGTCAAGATAAAAAGATGGTGCCGGTTCTTCGATTATTTTTTCGAGGGCGGTGTAGTTTATTACCCGATTGTGTACATCTTTTTCGCGCATATTCTTGTAGCGTCTGAAGAGTTCCTTGTACATCTCTATCTTGTTCTTGTTTACAAGTGGTAACCGTTTCTTGCGTACCATGAGCGAGACAAATCGTCGGGCATTTTCGAATGATACAAAGAAGCGGGGTGCGTTTTTGCCTGCTGCTTTTTCAATGATTTTTTCAAGGGTTGCAAACGGATCCGTTTTGCGGCTGTTTTTCAGTGTTTCGAAGAATGTTTCTACAATGGCTTTTTTGCGTAAATCGCCGATGATGCTGTTTCCTTTTTTTGTTTCCATACTCGTTTTTGAGTACAAAAATATAATCAAAAATTCCGAATAGGGTGTAGAATTAACATCTTTTTTCTAATGTTTTGTAAGTGCTGTCAAAGGCTTTATAATGTTCGCGCACGAGGGTTTGTTGAGATTTTTTTTGTTGTATGAAAAAGTTGTTTTCCGACATTCGATAAGTGGTAATTCTGCAACCTCGAACTTTGGTTTCTGCATTTACTTTGCCGTCGGATTTAAAAAAAACATTTGAGATGAACAAAAATTATCAGAATCAGGAAATGGGGTCTGCTGCGATGCAGGATGGTGTGCAGAATGTTGCCTCCATTGATGGCACAGGGGTTGCGAATGTCAATCCTTATGCAGACCTTGAAGAGAGTATGAAGGAGTATTTCGGCGATGATTTCCGGCTCGACGATGCGCAGTCGCAAAAGAAGCTGACAGATTTCTTCTATCGTAATGTTGAACAGAACAGGCAACTTGCTTCTGTTCTTGGTGAGGACCCCCGGCTTGCCCAGTTGCTTGCCGATGTTGTTAACGGAAAACGGAATGCCCATGCGGCGATGGCGCGTTATTATGGCCGTTCGTTCTTGGATTTCGAGGAGGGTTCACCTGAGTACGAGGAGATGCTTATGATGGACGAAGAGCGCCGTCGAGAGGCACTGGAACTTGCGCGCAACCGTCGTACATACGAGGACAATCTTGCGGCGAGCCGTCCCATCATAGAGCAGTTCTGCAAGGAGCGTGGTTATGAGCCTGCGCAATTCCTGGATTGTGTATGGGAGCAGTTGGTGTTTCCCATCCTTTCGGGCAGTTATTCGCCTGAGGTGTGCCTTGCCCTCGACCATGCTGTGAGTTATGAGCAGGATGTTGAGGATGCTTTTGAGGCAGGCAACATTAAGGGCAGAAATACAAATATACGCCGCATGCAGGAGAATTTCGGCGACGGGTTGCCCAAGAATATGAGCAGTGTGGCGCCTCCTCAGAGTGGTCGTAGAGGCTCCAAAGGTAATTCGCTCATTGATGCGGCGTTGAATGCGTAATTTTTTAACTTATTAATAACTAATTCTTTATTTTATGAAAAACGTGTTTATGTTTATCAAGAAGAATCCTATGTTTGTTCTTCTTTCGTTGGTGAGTCTTGCTCTTCTTTTCTTCGAAGAGGGTAGCGGCTCGGTAATTATGGCAATGGCAACAGTTGTCTCTCCCGGAATGTCGCCTTCAGCGGGTATTTCGGGTTTGAGAGGCCATGGTCCCGGCGAGGCTACTACTGTATCCAATGCTTCGGAACTCGGCAACGGCTTTATCCAGCCCGAGATTGACTCGGAGATTGTAAAGGTGGCGAGCGATGAGAGTATCATTGATACCATAAAGCGCAAAATTACCCGTCAGGTGCCTGTAACCTCCTTCGAGGTCGACCACTATCTGATTGACGAGAAGCGCTCTAAGGCTTACACAAGTTCGGAGTACAAGGGCATAAATGCCACACGTGCCGAAATTCCTTTTGCAACCACCGGCGACCGCAAGATTTTTCAGGAGTATTACACTGCCATCTGCAAGGGTGTGAACGGTTATGATACTACCGGTCAGAATGAACTTCCCGGTGTAGACCTTATGCTCTTCTTTGTGGGCAAGAACAGCACTACCGAGGCACCTATTGCTATGGCTGTCAACGGTCCCAAAGTAAATTCTACCGATGATTATTGCGTGGTTCCCACAATCCCTGCGGGTACAGAGATTATTCTTCTCTCTTCGGCTGCGTATGAGACACAGAAATTCATTGCTCCCAGCACCATCGTTCCCGTACCCGAGCGTATGTATTTGCAGAAGCAGTTGTGCAACAGCATTGTGAGTGATTATTTCAAGGCTCAGAAGAAGCGTCTCCCCTTCAGCCACAACCAGATTGCCGAGGCTGTGCTCCGTCAGTTCCGTCTTGAGAGCTGCCGCACAGCGTGGGTGGGACAGCCCGGTAAGTTCAAGGTGCAGGCAATGGATGCCGCCATGGGTTATCAGTGGGACTATTTCTCAAAGGGCTTGCGCTGGCAGTTCAAGCGTCAGTATGACCTTTCGTCGACCATCACTTTTGCCGACCTCATCAACCTTTCGATGGTGAAGTTTACCGGTTACAACTGTTCTAAAAAGGCTGTGTGGCTTTTGGGTAAGCAGTTGCTGAACGACATTCAGAAGATTGACCTTACACTGCACAAGAACATCACTATGGGCGGAAGCACTGTCTTCGGAATAGAGTGTTCTAAAATCCACACTGTCTTCGGCGACATTTCTCTTGTTCACGATCCTACTCTCGATGCGCTCGGTTATTCTCACTGTGGTGGTCTCATCGACGAGAATGGTCTTGTGCGCTACTGGATGAAGAACGAGGATTGCAAGAGCGAAAATGTGGAGGGCGAAGAGGCTAAGCGCGAGGTTGTGATGACCATCGACTGTCTCTGTCTTAAAGGTTATTCGCACATCTGGGTGAATGGTGCTTCTGCCGCTTCGCGTGCAATTCCCGGTGCTTCGCACGTTATAAGTGCCGATAAGCTCCCCGATGCTCCTGCTGTGAATGATGTGGTTATTCTCACAGCCGATGTTTACAAGGCCGACGGTAGTACATTGTGGTTCTCAGCCGGCAGTGTAGTTACATACACAGGCAGCAGCTGGATTGAGTTTACCGGCGAGATTATGGCTGCATAAATATAAAATGAAACATTTGCATAGTTAAAAGTAGTCCGCACCGCAGCCCTTCTTTTCTTCTCTTCTATCGGGGGCTGCGGTGCATTTAAGAAGCTGTTAAAATTTTATTGAAAAAGTATTCTCAGAAATGAAAAAGAAAATTACATACGAAATTAAAGGTCAGATTGAGAGAAGCTGTTACTTCAGAGTGGGTAAGGCTATGCTCAGAGTGGAATTCAGTGGCGGCTCTATAAATTCGGCGGGCATGAATCCTGCATTCTACATTACCGATAATCCTCTCTATCAGAAGGCTATCGAGAGTAGCGAACAGTTCCGCAACGGTGAGATTACCATAGGCGCGGTGGAGAATATCGACTCTCCTGCGGCGAGTGTGTGTACCAATGCAGTATGTGCCGACTGCGACGACAATGTTGCGGTATATGCCGATGTAAGCAATATGCAGCAGGCGCGTGCGGTGCTTATGGGCGAGCCTTATATGGTTCCTCTTTCTGAATTGCAGAATAAGGCTGCCGTGCGCAACAAAGCCGACGAGTGTGGAGTCTCTTTTCCCGGATGGCTATGATAACCGAGGCCGAACTTGTAAAGAAGGTGCGTACATTGCTCAACGAGGCAGAGCAGGAGGGTGTGTCGCTGATTACCGGCGACACACTGCTTCTCGACAAGCATATTGCTGCTCTGTTGCCCGAAGCTGTACTCTTTATACAGATGAATAAGGCTCAGGGGGTACTCAATGTAAAGTCTCTTGCAAATTGTACTTTGAAGGTCGATGGCGACGGTGGTGCCGTAGTGCAGCTTCCCGATGATTATATAAGGCTCGTTTCTATTAAAGTCGATTCGTGGAAGCGTCCCTGTACCAAGAGTTATCCTCAGGGCAGTGTGATTGCGAATTTGCAGTGCGACAAATATATGCGCACCGGAAATTATTCGCCTGTCTGCATCGAGGGGGCCGATGCCGCAGGTTGTCTCACTTTGAAACTCTATCCGGCGGAAGCTGCTTCTGTGGTGGAGTCGCTGCTCTACGAGGCGCGTTACAATGCTTCCGAGGGGCTTGCCGGTGGTTGCGAACCGTTGATTAAGGCTGTGGCCTATCAGTGTGCGGCGCTTGTTTGCAGTGTTTACGAAAGGCACGATACGGCAAATGTCTTTCTCAGTCTTGCTGCGGCTTTATGTAATAACATTAAATAATATAATGAATATGTCAGTGGTAAATATTCCGTTTGAGAAGAACGGCAAAAGATGGGAAACCGCTCCTATAGTGGGCAAGGGTGGAGATATAAGGGTGCGTGTGCATAAGTGTGGCCCTTTCCCCGTTGAGGTTCATGTGAGCATAGATGGCGAGGAGGAGTATCTCTTCCACGATGATTTTGGGATGGACGACGAGAAGATTGAGATTACCATGCTCGGAGTAATGGCCGGACAGCATTTGAAACTTGTCAGCCGCAGTGAGTTTACTCTTGTCAAAGTGTTGGAACAGTAGCTATATTGTTGTGAATTATGACAATCAGAATTGATAAGAGCAGCGTGGTGGACGGTATGCACCGCAATAGTGCGCTTTTGGCGCTTAAGAGCGAGAATGGCGTGCCCATAGCCTACAACGACGATGATGCGCAGAGGATGGAGCCTTTGTGGATGGCGTCACTCGATGAACTGTTGGAACTGTTGGCACCCTTTGCACGTATGTCCGTAACCGACAGCGGAGCCGAATATCTGCTGTCGATGCCAACCAATTGGGATAATGCGCAGGAGGGTACGCTCGGCAGACTTGCTTCGGGGTATCTTGTTGCGGCGCTTACGGCGCGGTGGCTCGATGCGGTAAAGCCCGATGCGGCAATGCTCTTCCGCTCACTTAATGCAAATACGGCTAATGCAATAAATGAGATTCTTTATATGAGGAAGAAACCTTGAAATGATTGGAATTCTCGTATGAATTCTCTTAAAACAATTATTGCTGTCCGGTAAATTTTTATTCTGCTTATGTTTTGAACTCCTCCGTCTTCAACCGCTGACGCTGTTGAATCCACCTCCTCTTCAAGAGGAGGAATGTAAATCTTTGGAAATTAATAATGTACGATATTCTCCCTCTTGAAGAGGGAGTGCTCAAAGGGCGAGGGAGTTCCAATCATTGACTTAACTTTGTCTTAATAAAGAATGGTGGCTTGTAGCTACTTAAATATCGAATTTTAAACGACTTAAATACGTTTATCGGACACCAATACTTAAAAACAATCCTTTTATGAACAATGAGCGACAAGAAATAAAATCCTGTCGCTCATTGTTTATACGCTATTTTCAACGCATTCTTATTTCTTTTTCTTCAGAAGGTCGAGTGCTTTGTTTATCACCTTCTCTTTTACATTCTCTTTTGCATCGGTAGATGTGGAGTCGTTCTTTGAACCTCCTCCGAGAAGTTTGTCAACCACCTTTTCGCTTACCTTTTCTATAGCCTTGCTCGCGGCTTTCTTGGCAAGGCTCTCCATGTCTATGCTTACTTTGGGCGATGTGAATGTTCCGCCGATGTTCATATCAACAGTGCCAAACTGAGAAATCTTTCCTGCCGATTCGGGGATTGTAATCTTGCCCTTGTAGTCAATAGTCTGGTCGAGTCCGGTTGAGCCTGAAAGGTTCATCGTGTAGTCTTCCAGCTTAATGTCGAAGGGCTTTGTATTGATGCGGCCGTCGGCGATGGTAAAGTCAATCTTCATGTCCTTTACCTTTGCCTGTTTGAGCGAGGGTTTCTTGACAATGTCAGCCACCATATCTATGGCCTTAACTCCGCTCAGGCTGAGATCCTTTGTAGAAAGGCTTCCGCTACCGTTGAGCGTATTTATCATAGGACTCATGTTGTCGTCGAGCAGTGTGTTTATCTTTACGCTTCCCGAAAAATCTCCTTTGAGTGAGTTGAATATGGGGGCGAGTTTCTGTATCATGTCAAGGTCGCGGTAAGCAGCTGCAAAACCAATGTTGTTGAGGCTGAAGCCTGCGTCGAGACGGGGCTGGCTGTTCTTGGGAGTAGCATAAGATCCGTTAACCACCACTGTGCCGTCCATTGTGTTGAGCGAGAGGTTCTGCATATCAGCCTTGCTGTCTTTTACAATGAGAAGACCGTTGATGTTGCTGAATTTCATCTTGTTCATCAGCACCTCTTTCATCTTCACCTGCATGCGGAAGTCAATGTTGTCGGGTATCTGTATTACGCCTGCTGTTGCAGTTGAGTCTGCCGCAGCTGTCCCGGTCTCGGCAACGGTAACTGTGTCGCTGCTCATAAAGTCGTTGAGGTTGAACTTGTTGCTTGCGATGTTCAGTGTGCCTTTGAGGGTAGTACCTTTGAGCACATAACCCATGTAATTTTCGAAACGGCTGTCGAATGTGAGGTCATTCTCGCCGATGTTAACTGTTGTCTCGCTCAGTTCAAGATAGCGGGGGGTGAAACTGAATGTCGACTTCTTGATGTTTACATCGGGAATATCCTTCATTTGCAGATTCATGTTGGCGAGGTTTATTTTACCCGATGCCTGCATGCGGTCGTACAACTCCTTCTGTATGTATGAGAGACAGCCGTTGATGCTCATGTCTGCATCGACCACTCCGTTGAGCTGCATATCCTCCAGAGGGTAAACATCCTTTATCTTGCCGAGGTCGAGTTTACCCTTAGCCGATACGTTGAACGCGGGGTCGCTTATGGGTGTCTTTACATCGGCACTCATGCTGAAGGGGTTGCCTGCCAATGTGAAGTTGAAGGGGTTTACATTCACTGTTGTTGCGTCCAGTGTTCCTCCGGGGTTCTTTACGCTTGCGGCGATATTGATTATGTCTACTCCGGCGGGAAGAGCGGGGTAGCGGAACATTGCATCCTTTACGTTGAGGCTTACATCGAACATGGGCATTATGCTGTCGCCTATCATGCTGCCTTTTGCAAGGGCTGCGAGTGTAACGTCGCCTTCAGCTTTAAGGCCGTCAAAGTCCTTTGCATAGATGGCGGGGATGAGCGAAAGTATCTCCTTGAAGTTAATTTCGTTGGAGTTGAGCTTGAGATCCATGTCCATTCCTTGCTTGGTCATGGCTACCCAACCGTCTATGGTTGCGCGTATGGCGTTGAGCGAAATGCTGTTCTCTTTCAGTGTGAACTTGTTGGTTGTGAAATCAGCGTCGACATTCATGTCTGCTGCTATCTTGGCGCGGCTCAGAACGGGAAGTTCTCCGGTGCGGAAGGTTACAGCGGGTGTCTCTGCCTCCAATTTCAGAGTGGTGCGCTCGCTGCCGAAGTCTCCACTGCATGATGCATCGAGGTCGGCAACTTCGGCATACATTCCTGCCTGACGGTCGTCGTACACAAGTGTGAGGTCGTTGATGCTGAGTTTGCGCAACTGTATGCTGAAGGCGCTGCTTGTTGTGTCGGCAGGTGTTTCAGACTCTTCGGATGTGCTCTTCATTATATCCCAATTGGGTCTGCCGTCCTGCAATACTATTGCTTTGGCTTTTGTCTCGTCGATTATAATCTTGCTTATCTCTATGCCATTGTCGCCGATGAGGGACATTACGTTTACGGCTGCTGTCAGTTCACCGCATCTCAGCAGTGTGTCGTTCTCGAATTCTCCTGCTCCTTTCAGCCAAAAGCCTTCGAGAGTTATTGATGCCGAGGGAAATTGGCTGATGAGACTGATGTCGAGATTGTCGAAATCGAAGGTGGCATTGAGCATTTTGTTGCCCTCCTCCTTGATGATAGTCTCTATTTTACCCTTGAAAGCGTATGGAAGGACCATTAACAGCACCAGCAGTATAGCAATTACAGCGGCTGTTATCTTTAAAAATTTCTTCATAAATGGTAGCTTGTTTCTATATTTTCAAAAATCGGCGCAAAATTACTCAAAAATAGCTTAACACTTTGTCAAGTGATATGCAATTAACAATTTGTTAACAAAAAGTTCGCATATACTTGGAGCAGCACTGAATTTATACTTCAAAAATTCTCTCTATTTTGCGGATTTTCATTATCTTTGCACAAGATTAAGACAATATATGCGACGGGAATTCAGTACAATTTCCGCCGTATTTATTTGTTGTCCGATTCGTGAAATTAAACCAATTCATTCTATAAACTTAAACTATGAGCAACACTGCTGCAAACGGAAAAATGAAATTCAGCAAGGCCTTTTGGGTGGCTAACACCG
Organism: Bacteroidales bacterium; assembly: GCA_015060835.1. Taxonomy (GTDB): domain Bacteria; phylum Bacteroidota; class Bacteroidia; order Bacteroidales; family Bacteroidaceae; genus HGM04593. The sequence goes on along the minus strand of SUXT01000036.1, from coordinate 11,476 downwards.
TCGAGCTTTTCGAAAGAGCCGCCTATTATGGCGTATTCATTGTCATCACTCTCTATCTGAGCCGAATACTCGGATTCGATGACATTCAGTCGGCTGCCATTGCCGGAGTATTTTCGGCCTGTCTCTATCTGTTGCCCACATTTGCCGGTGCACTTGCCGACAAGATTGGTTTCCGCAACTCCATGCTGCTGGCATTCACACTGCTTACCTGCGGCTATCTCGGTCTTGCCATTTATCCTACATGGCTGCAATCGGCAGGATTGGTAGAGTATAGCGACACGACAAAGTTTACCGGACTTCTCGACAGCAATCTGCGCTATGGCATTATCCCCATTATGGCACTCATCGTCTGTGGCGGTGCTTTCATAAAGAGCGTAATTTCAGGTACTGTGGCTAAGGAGACAACTCCTGAGACACGTGCAAAGGGATTCTCCATCTTCTATGCGATGGTGAACATCGGAGCTTTTTCGGGAAAGACCATTGTGAAGCCTTTGCGTGAGGCACTCGGCAACGAAGGACTCATCACTTTGAACTACTTCTCGGCTACTATGACTTTCCTTGCGCTGTTGGCAATATGGTTCTTCTACAAGAGTACACAACATTCGGGCGAGGGCAAGACATTCGGACAAATATGGAATGCTCTTGTAAAGGTGTGCTGCAATGGTCGTCTGATTACACTTATCATCATCATTACAGGCTTCTGGATGGTGCAGCACCAGTTATACGCTACAATGCCGAAGTATGTGCTTCGTCTTGCCGGCGAGGGGGCTTCGCCTTCGTGGTATGCCAATGTGAATCCTTTAGTGGTTGTTATAGCGGTGAATTTCGTTACTGCCATTATGCGTAAATATTCTGCACTTACATCAATGACAGTGGGTATGTTTATCATGCCCATTTCGGCGCTCTGCATGGCATCAGGCAATATGCTCGACTCTTCTCAGACCATCCTCTCTATGCATCCTGTTGCCTTCATGATGGTTGTGGGTATAGTCTTCCAGGGATTGGCCGAGACCTTCATTTCGCCCCGCTTCCTTGAATATTTCTCGCTGCAGGCTCCTAAGGGTGAGGAGGGACTTTATCTTGGATTCAGTCATCTTCACTCGTTCCTATCTTCTATTTTCGGATTTGGAATTTCGGGCTTCCTGTTGAGCAAATATTGTCCCGAACCTGCGCTTTTCGCTTCGCATGAAGAGTGGTTGGCCGCAAGCGCAAATGCCCATTATATATGGTATTATTTCGGTGCTATTGCATTGGTGTCAGCTTTTGCGCTTATAATTTACGGCAGAGTGGTGAAGTATCTTGATTCGAAAAAGCAAAAATAAGAAACTTCTTATTTTTTTTAGAAATATTTTTCATTTATTGTTGAACATTGCTTTTTAATTGTAACTTTGCAGATAATCGTCAAAAATACGATTGGTGATTATCGGCTAATATAAAGAATATGAACGAAAAGGCTAAAGGTTATATTTATGGCATATTGGCGGCTGCGGCATACGGCCTCAATCCGCTGTTTGCTGTCCCGCTGTACGATGCGGGCATGGATCCGGACTCTGTGTTGTTTTTCCGGTATTTGTTTGCAATCCCTATGGTTGCTGTAACAATGATAGTGCGTGGACGTGGTTTCAGGGTCCACAGCCGCGAGGTGTTGCCCCTTATCATCATGGGTATTCTCATGGCGACATCCTCTTTGGCGCTGTTCGAAAGTTATGTGTTTATGGATGCGAGCATCGCCTCTACGCTGCTTTTCGTCTATCCGATAATGGTAACTTTCATGATGGCTGTCTATTATAAAGAGAGGGTTACGGCCCATACGCTGTTGTGCTTGGCAATGGCTGTTGGAGGCGTTGCGCTCATGTATGAGCCGGAAAAAACCACCGGTCTTAATCTTGCAGGTGCTGTGCTTGTGCTTGTGGCTGCGCTTGCTTATGCCATTTATATTGTGGGCATAAACACCACCCGCCTCAAGGGGTTGGCCACACTGAAGGTTATATTCTATGTACTTGTATTTGGAACAGTGATTTTTGCCTCCCGCCTTTATGTAAACAAGCAGATTACCACTCCTGCCGAATGGTATCAGTGGGGCAATCTGTTGGCGCTCGCCTTCTTCCCCACAGTGGTCTCTTTGGCTTGTACCACACGCGCTATACGTTACATAGGCTCTACACCTACCGCAATTCTCGGTGCTTTCGAACCTGTAACTGCAGTGCTTTTCTGCGTGCTTATTCTTGGCGAGACTCTTACGATGCAGGAGTTTGGCGGCATCCTGCTTGTGATACTCTCGGTAACGCTTGTTGTCGAGGGCGGCAAATTCACAGGCAAGATTGTGGGATTCAAGAAATTGTTTCCCAAACTGCCTAAGGACAGGATACATAAGTAATCATTTTAAATAAAATATTTATGAAAAAAAGTTCAATAATTTTAGGAATCGTTGTGCTGCTTGTATGCATATATTGCTGTGCAGATGGTGCACCGTCTGCTGCTACAAAGGGCGATAATATGCAGATAACAACCATAATTGAAAATGGCGGTTGTCTCGAATGTCATACAGCCGAGCCCAAACTTCCTTTCTATGCAGAGCTTCCTTTGGCGGGCGATGTAGTGAAAAAAGATATAGAGGAGGGTTACCGTTCGTTCGATATTCAGCCCATGTACGATGCTCTGAAAGAGGGTAAAAAGATTTCAGAGGTAGACCTTGCAAAAGTAGAAAAGGTTTTTGTCGACGGCACTATGCCCCCTGCTAAGTATTATATGGTTCACTGGGGCTCATATTCAAGTGAGAAGAAGGTGGCTGCCATCAGCGAATGGGCTAAGGAGTACAGAGCAAAGTATTACCCCAATAAGTTGGCTGCTGCCGAGTTTGCAAATGAGACTGTACGCCCTATCGAGGCTTCTGTTGAGGTTGACCCTCTGAAGGCTGCTCTTGGCGAAATGCTTTTTCACGACACACGCCTATCAATTGACAATACAGTCTCTTGCGCAAGCTGCCACGCTCTTAACACCTGCGGTGTCGACAATAAGCAGTATTCCGAGGGCGTTAACGGACAGTTGGGTGGTGTAAATGCTCCTACAGTCTTCAATGCCCACTACAATTTTGTGCAGTTCTGGGACGGTCGTGCCGCTACATTGGCTGCGCAGGCTGCGGGTCCTCCTCTCAACCCCATTGAAATGGCCTCTACTTCGTTCGACGAAATTTGTGCAAAACTAAAGGCCGATGCTGCTTTCGACAAGGCGTTCACAGCCGTTTACCCCGAAGGTATCACAGAGCAGACAATCACAGATGCCATTCAGGAGTTCGAGCGTACATTGCTTACTCCCGATTCACGCTTCGACCTCTATCTGAAGGGCGACAAGGCTGCTATCGGCAGTGAGGAGATTGAGGGATATTCGCTCTTCAAGCAGGCGGGTTGCGCAACTTGTCACGTAGGTGAAAATCTTGGCGGACAGTCGTACGAACTTATGGGATTGCGTGCCGATTATTTCGGCGACAGAGGTACAGAATTGACTTTTGAGGACAACGGACGCAACAAAGAGACTAAGCTCGAACGCGATATTCACCGTTTCAAGGTACCCGGATTGCGCAATGTTGCATTGACTGCTCCTTACTTCCACGATGGTACTCAGGCTACGCTTGAAGATGCAGTAAAGGCAATGGGCAAATATGAGTCAGGTGTTGAGTTTAACGATGTTGAGGTTGCCAAGATTGTGGCATTCCTTAAGTCGCTTACAGGTAAGTATAAGGGTGCTTTCCTTACAAATGACAATCTAAAGTAATATTATCTGAATTATATGATGCGGCAGGTTCAAATGAGTGAACCTGCCGCATTTTCTGTTACGGTTTGTTGCTCAGTTCATCAGCATTTGCAATGCGCTTATATTATTCAATTGAACTTACATAAACGAATAGTGAAGTGCATAATTCTAATAGTTTTTTTAAGCGCATCACAGATGCTTATACTCAATCCTTCGCGTTGCAAACGCGAAGGGACAGGATAAAAAACTATTCTAAAAAGTTCCTGCCCTTAAAGGGGAGGTGGATTCAAAAACGATAGTTTTTGAAGACGGAGGGGTTTTCCTCGCGTAGTATGGTTTATTGTAGTACGATAGGTAGAGAACCAGCTCCGAACTTTGTTACTATTTTCAAAAAGCATTTGTAATATATTCCTCCTCTTGAAGAGGAGGTGGCTTCGAAAAACGAAGTTTTTTGAAGACGGAGGAGTTCTCTTCTCATCGCATGTTTTTTTTGCTCTACGATAGATTTTAGAACTCCCTCCGAACTTTTTTCAAGAAAAAAGTTCTCGTCCCTCTTCAAGAGGGACAGTGTTTTTAGTATGTTTATAAAGAGATTAGCGAAAAATATAAAAGCAAAAGATGTGTCCAAAGATTTGCTTCAAGAGGGAGAATGTCATATATTAGTAATTTTCAATGATTTATATTCCTCCTCTTGAAGAGGAGGTGGATTCAAAAACACTGTTTTTGAAGACGGAGGAGTTCAAAACACAAGCAGAAGAAATTTTTACCGGACACTAATAAATTCAATTGAACCTATATAAACGAATAGTGAAGTGCATAGATTCTAATAGTTTTTTTAAGCGCATCACAGATGCTTATACTCAATCCATCGCGTTGCAAACGCGAAGGGACAGGATACCAATATGCAGTAATAGAGACTCTTGCCCTGTATTGTAACACAATAGGCAAGAGTCTCCTATCATTTTTTATGAGAAATTTATGCAATTATTGCAGGCGGAACATTATAGGCAATGAAAATCTTACATTTACAGCCTTGCCGCCCTGCATACCGGGCTTCCATTTGGGCATTGAGGATACTACACGCAACGATTCATTGTCAAGTTTCTCGTTGCCTGAGCTTTTCATAATCTTTATGTCGCTGATGCTGCCATCCTTCTTTACGACAAACGATACAAATGCTTTTCCCTCTATTTTCTCTTTCAAGCACTCTTCGGGGTATTTGATGTTCTCACGGAGATACTTCATCAATGCAGTCATTCCGCCGGAGAATTCCGGCATCTGTTCTACTACTTCGAAAATTTGGTCTTCGTTGGTATTGGCGGTTGTTATTTGTACATTGGTTACAGTCTCTTGCTTTGGTGGATTCTGCAATTTGAATGTTATCGGTATCACGAAAGATACATTTACAGCTTCGCCTCTTTGCATACCGGGCTCCCAATTGGGCATTGAGGATACAACGCGTATCGCTTCTTTATCGAGATTTTCGTTCCCTGAACTTTTTTCTATATTTATATTGCCGATGCTGCCATCCTTTTTTACTATAAATTTCACCATTGTGCGCCCTTCGATGCCTTTTTCGCGGCACTCAATGGGGTATTTGACATTGTCGGTAAGATACTTGAACATTTTGTACATACCTCCGGGGAAAGTAGGTGCAGTTTCTACAACTTTATAGACGGTTGTGTCGTTTTTTACAATAGTTTCACTAACTTTGCCGATGGTGGCGGTTGAGGGTTTGTTACTCTCTGTTCCTGCGGCCTCTTGGGGCGATGCAAACAGACTCAGTGTGAGTGCCGTTGCCGGGAGAAGATACAGCGCTGCTACACTTCTCCATGGATTCGATTTTTTCTTTAACATCATGGTGATACGTTTTTTAAGGTTGTTACTATGATTAAAGCTGTTGGCCAGTGTGTAGGAAGCGCGGTCAACGGCTTTTTTTATTATCAGCATCTGGTAGGCGCGGGTGTCCTCTCTTCTGCACAGGACGTATGCGTCGGCTTCATATTCGTGTATGTCCTTGAGGTCGTTTGCGAGCATGTGCACAAAGGGGTTGAACCACTGTACTGTCTCCACCAGCGTCAGCAACAGTATGTCCCATGAGTGGCGATGGATGATGTGTCCCTCTTCGTGCAGTATTATGTCTGCGCCGTAGCGGTCGTAGTCCTCTTGTGAGATTACTATGTGGCGCATCCAGCTGTAGGGCGGTGTATTGTCGGCGTGGCAGTGTATGGTGTATTCCTCTTTCTCCTCTATCCACAGTGTGCCTTTTCTTATGTTAGCCCTGATTATAGCAATTTGAACTATTCTTATAATGGCTAATATAAGTGCTACTATTATGTAAGGTATTACAAGTGCATAGTATAAAAGTGTGCCGAGGTCTGTTGTGTTCTTTTCGGTGATAGCGCCGTCTGTTATAATTCCCTCGGCTATCGGTGCGTCCAATGTAACGATGGCTTCTGTCTGTGGGGTTATTGAATAGGGTAGTTCAATGTGCAGCGCGGGTATGTCGATGAATGGAACTGCAAGGGAGAGCAGCAGTGTAACGAGCAGGGTGGTGCGTGCCGTGCGGAAGTGTGTCTCCCGTCGCAACAGGAATATGTAAGGGATATATAGCAGCGCGAGTGTGATTGCCATCTTCAGTGCCTGTCCCGCAATGGTGGTGAGTGCAGTCTCCATAGTTTTTGCTATTTTTTGTTGATGAGTTCTATAAGTTCGTCAATCTCTTCGCGTGATAGTTGTTCTTTGTCGACAAAGAACTTTATCATCGACGAGCCGGAGCCGCCGAAAAATGAGTCTTGAACATCTTTCATCACCATGCGCGTGTACTCTGCCCGCGTAATCTTGGGGAAGTAGGTGAATGTCTTTCCTTTCAGTTTGCGGTAGTCTACAATGCCTTTGTTGTAGAGTATCTTCAGGAATGTGGCAACGGTGCTGTATGCGGGCTTAGGCTCGTCGTAACGCTCTATAATGTCGTGTATGCAGCCACCGGAGTCAAGGTCCCACAGAATGTTCATCACCTGTATCTCTGCTTTTGTAAGTGTCTGAAATTTTTTCATGGCAGTAATAAGTTATCTCTGCGACAAAGTAAATTTAAAGATTTAGATATTTAAAATTTTAAATAAAGAATTTTGCCCGAAAGGCTGATATTTAACATCCATTATTAGTTATTCGGGAGTTTGGGGTAGTTGGCAGGCAGAATTTCTGCTTGCAGCATTTATTGTATGTAGTTGTATGTTTAGTAAAGTTGGAGGTCGCATAGGGATAAGTTCCCCATGCGACCTCCAATAATTTTAAAGCTGTTTTTTAGTTGTCTCCTATGGTTATGTTGCCATAATTGTTGCAGTTCTCGCCAATGAACAGCTCGTCGTTGTTTCCTATGATACCGCCTACATGTCCGTTCTTGTCTGTAGCAACGATATTGCCGTAGTTGGTCATGTTATTGACGATTGCATAGCTGTATCCTATGATTCCGCCCACATACGAACCTTCGCCTTTAATGTTGCCATAGTTCACACAGTCGTGGACAATGCTCTTGAGTCCTACTTTGCCTATCATGCCGCCTGTGTACTTGCCTTTACCGTACACGTTGGCATAGCTGAGACAATTCTTTACAGAACCAGCATTCTCGTCGTTGCCATTGATACCTGCAATGCTGCCGGCACATACATCTGCTGTTCCTGTACAACTGATGTAGCCGCTCTTTACCTCGCAGTTTTCGATGATGCCGATATTGGTCTGTGCGAATGCGCCTATGGTTGTTTCTGATATAATTATCGCATTGTCCAATACAAGGTTGCGTATAATGCCTTCTGCTCCGTTGCTTCCTGCAAATGTAGAGCCATCGTTAGAGCGTATACCCGATATAATGTTCTCGTTACCGTCTATTACAGCATGGTTGACTGTGCAGGCTGATGCACTTGTGTTGCCATAGTATGCAGTCTTCCAATTGCTGTCGTTCACCGATGTGCCGTTTATGGTGGTAATTCGCTTGCTTGTGTAGCTGTATGTAGCCTCATCCTCGTTTGCCTCGATTGCATATTGCTCAAGAGTCACATCATTCATAAGGCTCATGTTTATTTTGCCTTCGTTGCTGTTATAGATATAAAGCCACTTAAGTAGCCCCTTGTCTGTGTATACCTCGTATTTGGGGTAGTCATTTGACTCGGAAGCAACTATTCTGTAGTTCCACATGGCAGGTATCCATTCTGATATGATGTCGTTGTTGTCGTCATTGATCTTTATGCAGATGTTGGCAACGTTGGTGTTGTCAAAATAGCTGTCTGCCAGATCGCAGTTCACATTCACAGCAAGAATGCCGTTACCTGAATCTGTCACAGACTCAATATCCAAGGCCTTGGGATTCGATTCCGCAACTGCAGAGCTTGTACATGAAATGTATGCCGAAATATGCTCTATTCTGATGTTCTCGGTTGCTGCCGCTGGTGAAATCATGAATCTCAGTATGGTGTTCTTCTGCTGTTCGATAACAATCTTGCCGTTGGCATAGTCGGGCAGGAAGCGTACTGTCTGTATGCGCTTTTCGAGAGCAGTAAGACGCTTCTCGATATCTTCGATGCTGTTGTTTATTTCGGTTATCTGGTACTTCACCTCGGAATTAGCAGAGTTGATAGCCTCGTTGATCTGGTTGGTGATGATGCCGTTGTTCTTTATTGCATCTGCAATGGCTGCATGCAACGCATCTGTCAGCTCTTTCTTTGCCTTTTCGAGCTCCTGCTGCTGCGTTGCCACTGCATCGGCAAGTTCCTTGTCTGTCGCAACATCGTCGGCAAGGGCATTGAGCTTAGCCGAGAGCAGTGCTATCTCATCGTAGCAGTCTGTTATCAATGCATTTACCCATTCCTTCATCGAAGTCTCCAGATTGCTTATCGAAGAGTTTATATAGTCGTAGTTCTCGTTGGTGAGTACTGCATGATATTCCTCTATCAGTTGCTTGATGACTGCAGTCAGAGCCTGAATGTCGCTGTAATGGTTAAGCGTCGCAAATGTTGCCTCTGCCCAGTTTGTCATCTTCTTGATTTCATCATTCATATACTTTTCAAACTTGTCGATTTTCTCTTCAAGCAACGAGTCTTTCTTTTGCAGTTCGATGATGAGTTTGTTCAGCGTCTCAATCTTCTTCGCCAGTTCAAGCTTTGCTACATCATCATCGGCAAGGCTGTCATTCTGTGATTTATAGGATGCAAGATTTATCTGAAGGTCGCTGATAATCATTGCCATGATTTCGCTCAGGTCGCGAAGTTCGCTAAGAGAGCCGTTCATGTTTGTTATCTGTTGTTCAACGCTTGCAATCTTTGCGTTCTCCATTGTCTCTAATCGGTCCTCGATGTCGCCGACCTTGTGGTCGAAACTGTCACAGCTTGTCAGGAACGAGATTATTGCTATAAACAATATGTTAGCAGTTCTTTTCATAGTTATATTTTTATAGGTTCTTGGATAGTTCTGTTCGTTATTTTATCTCGGAGATTGTCACTTTACGTGCTTCGTCATGGGTAGGTGCTTCGTGATTGACTGCTGCACCTCTCACCTCGATGCGGTCGTCCGAAATATGCATTCTCATGAGCATCTGCTTCACAGCATTGGCACGCTGCAGGGATATGCGCTTGTTGGCGTTGTATGTTCCCACTTCGTCGGCCCATCCTGTCACAAGTACTCTCATAGCCTTGTTCTTCTTAAGGATGTCGGCAACAATCACCACCTTGTCGATTTCTCTGTTCTCGATGTTGCTCTTGTTGAATGCGAAGTAGATGGCAGGGAATGTAACCTCCTCTACAGCCTCCTGTTTCGTTGGCTCCTCTGCTTCTTTCTTTGCTGCCTTTACGATGTCGGGCTGCATTACATCTGAAGGGGGAGTAATTGTCGCCGGCTTCTTGACTGCTCTTTTCTTGCCGAGCTTTATAGACATCTTCACGCCCAAGTCCATGATGAAGTTTGTAGTATGAAGCTTGGGCATCGCGTCAATAGGGTTATTGATAAGGTGTGTAAATCCGCCATATACGCCCAAATTGATATCGTCGTTGATGTCATATGAAAGCCCTACATTGCCACCTATGCCGATATTGCAGTTGTTTACATCTTCTTTGACTATTTCGTTGTTTTGCTTGGTCTTGATGTCGGTGTTAGAGCATACTGCAGAAATTACAGGAGAGAGCTCCAATTTCCATGGGCAGTCCTTGGTATATTCGAAGAAGCCGAGGATGTTTACATTTGCCTGCATGGCATACCGCTGCAGGAATACATCCGACTTGAGGTCGTTGTAGTAGTGTCCGTTCATGCCTTCGGGAGCAACCCTGTATCTTTTGAAATCTTCTCCAAGGAAGTAGTCTCTCTTGAAACAGCAATCCTGAACGGTGAGCACCTGCTGCCCCCATTTAGCTGAGAATTCCAGCGACAAAATCCTGCTGAAGGTGTATCCAACATGAAATCCGGCGTTCCATCCGGGACGGAACTTGTCGGCTCCGAAGGAACTGAAGTTTGCCTCGGCGTGAGCCATACCTGCCTGTGCTCCTATATACCATGCCTGTGTAGTCTCATTTTTTTCAGGCTCCTTAACTTGTGCTTCCAGTGGCGCCGCTAAAAGCATCATTGCCATTAGCGCTAAAACAATTTTGTTTTTCATGTCTGCTCGGCTTATATTAATATTCCGATTGCAAAAATGATAAAAAAATGGTTAAAACAAATTAATATGAGGTTTTTTTAGTGAATATCAATGCAAAAAGTTGCTCTTCGAACTCTATTTTTTCTAATTTTACCTGAATACAGGCTATTAATTACAGTTTTACCTATATTCCATATTATTATATGCAAACGTTATAAAAAAAACAGTTAAAACAAATGAATGTAAAGTTTTTTTAGTGATTACCGATACAAGAAGTTGCTTTTCGAACCGTTTTTTTTGCCAGAAATGCGGCTTTTATATGAAAATTATTGCTATCCGGTAAACGCATTTAAACTGTTTTAAATTCAAGATATAAGTCAGTACAAGCCCCATTGCTTCATTGACAGGTTCATTGATGCGCATTAAGTTTTTAGGCAGACGGTGTCAATGACTTTTGGATAAAAGCGAAAGTTTGTGCAAGCGAGAGCAGAGGGCAAATTTATTTGCACTATGCCGAGAGCAGCCAAACTTGCGCGGAGCGAAAAACTGTGCAAGCGAGAGCAGAGGGCAAATTTATTTGCACTATGCCGAGAGCAGCCAAACTTGCGCGAAGCGAAAAACTGTTTGAGCGAACGAAGCGAGTGATAAGGTTGGCTTCGCCTACCACCGGCTACACTAGTTTACAATTAGCAAGTTTGCATTGCGCTCACTTAATCGTGCTTTTCTGTCGGCACAGAAAGAACGTAATCCTTGCGTAAATCCAAATATAAAGAACTGCCTATAAATGTCAAAAATTAACCGGACACCAATAATTATTAGTTATTCGGGAGGGAAGGTGGTTTAATAAAAAATGATTATCAAATATATTACCTAAAATGCAACGTTGCATTAATGTCGGTGGAAATAAGTAACTTGAAAAGTTGTCCCACTTTAAGCTAATCTTTGGACACATCTTTCAGTTTTTATATTTTGCTAATCTCTTTAAATAAGAAACTTAAAAAAGCTGTCCCTCTTAAAGGGGGACGAGAACTTTTTTCTCGGAAAAAAGTTCGGAGGGGGTTCTTAACCCATCGTACTACAATAAACCATACTACGCGAGGAAAACCCCTC
>SUXT01000035.1 GCA_015060835.1 Bacteroidales bacterium | reverse complement strand
TTTCAGAGGTATAATGAGGCCAATAATAAAATGACAGCATTGAAAATCAATACGTTTAAATTACAAGCGGCATAAAAAAGCACCTAAAATTTCTTGAAAATAATTTTAGGGGTCAAAGTTGGGTTAAACAATTGCTGATGACGGTAGCGGTGCTATTGTGCAGCGTAACGATAAGTGCCCACGACTTTGAAATGGATGGAATATATTACAATATTTCCGGCGATGAGGCGGTCGTGACCTATAAGGGAAGCTATTCGTATTCAATTGAATACTCGGGTAGTGTAGTAATTCCAGAATCGGTTACTTACAATGGAATTATATATAGCGTAACAAGCATAGGGAATGAAGCGTTCTATGGTTGCACAGGTCTTGCAAGTGTAACAATCCCCAACAGCGTAACGAGCATTGGAAATAGAGCGTTCGAAGAATGCAGTGGTCTTACAAGTATTGAAATCCCCAACAGCGTAACAAGTATAGGAGGCCATGCGTTCGATGGTTGCACAGGTCTCACAAGCGTAACAATCCCCAACAGCGTGACGAGTATCGGTATTAGTGCTTTTTATAGTTGTCGCAGGCTTACAAGTATTGAAATCCCCAATAGCGTGACGAGTATTGGAGACCATGCGTTCTCTTTTTGTAGCAGGCTTACAAGTATTGCAATTCCTAATAGTGTAACAATTATTGGTAGTAGTACTTTTTATAGTTGTAGCGGGCTTACAAGTGTAACAATCCCCAATAGCGTTACGAGTATTGGAGATGGAGCGTTCTACAATTGCAGCGGGCTTACAAGTATTACAATTCCTAACAGTGTGACGAGTATTGGAGAGGGTGTGTTTGTTGGGTGTTCTTCATTAAAGAACTTACATATAGAAGATGGAACTAAAGCGCTTTCATTGGGATGTGGACAAAAAGCAAATTATGGTAGTTCAACATTTGTAAGTTCTCCATTAGATACTATATATATAGGTCGAGATATAGAATACAATACGGGTCAAGATTGTGGATATTCACCTTTCTATCAGAAAACAACTCTTAAAACGGTTACATTAGGTGATAATGTTAAATACATAGGGTCCAACTTTTTCCGGGATTGTAGCAATCTTGTAAATATAAAAATGGGTAAAAATTTGCGAAAAATCGGCAGTGGCGCTTTTTATGCTTGTGGCAAACTTTCAAGTATTGAAATTCCCAATAGTATTACAAGCATAGGAGTTTGCGCCTTTGAAGGTTGCAGCGGACTTACAAGTGTTACAATTTCAAGCGGCGTAACAATTATAGGAAGTAGTGCCTTTGAAGGTTGTATAGAACTTACAGAAATTGTTATTCCAAATTCCGTTACAAGTATAGGTAACGCTGCTTTTAGAAATTGTTCAAATCTTACTATGGTTGTAATACCTAATAACATAGAGAGTATTGGTTATAATGCTTTTTATAATTGCAATAATATTGAAGAAATATATTCTTTGTCAAGAAAAGCTATAAGTTGTGAGAATTTATTTTCTAATGACGCATATAATAACGCCATATTATATGTGCCTGAAGGAAGAGAACCTGCATATAGTAAAACCTCTCCTTGGTCAAATTTTTATATAAAACCGATAAAAAGCTTTACTGCTACATATATGCTGGATGGCAATGAGTATGCTAAATATTCAGTTGAAACATTTTCTGAAATTCCTGTGCCGGAAACACCTTTTAAAGAGGGTTACACTTTTAAAGGATGGGATAATAAACCTCTGTATATGCCCAAAAATGATGTTGCCATCAATGGCTCTTTTGAGGTAAACATCTATGCTGTTACTTACATAGTCGATGGCGACACTGTTGCAGTTGATAGCGTAGCATATGGGGCTGAAATTACTCCTATCGCTGCCCACGTAAAAGAGGGTTACACTTTCAGCGGCTGGAGCGAAGCACCCGCTACAATGCCTGCAAATGATATTGTAATCAGCGGCTCGTTTGAAATAAATACATATGTCGTTACATACATAGTTGACGGAAAGACTTTTGCAACAGATAGCATTGTGTTTAATGGTGATGTAAATGTTATTTCTGCTCCGGAAAAAGAGGGCTATACATTCAGTGGTTGGAGCTATGCTCCTAAAAAGATGCCCGCCGAGGATATTGTTATAAGCGGAACATTCTCTGTAAACTATTATTCGCTTACCTATCTTGTCGATGGCGAGGAGTATAGCTCTGAGCGGGTTGCATACGGAACTGAAATTAAATTGCTTGACGCTCCCGTAAAAGAGGGCTATACGTTTAGTGGATGGAGTGACGCACCTATGACAATGCCCGCCGAGAATATAACAATTATAGGTTCGTTTGTTGCAACAGGAATTTCCAACGTTTCTGCTGATGCAGCGGTTAAAGTAAATGGAATTTGTATTACTTTGGTTGGTGCTGAAAATAGTAGTATTTCAATCTACACCACCGGCGGTGCACTTGTAGAGAAAATAGACAGCTATGCAGGCGAGACGATTAGCCTCGACAATGGTGTTTATATTGTCCGCGTAGGTGACAAGACGATGAAAGTAAAGTTGTAAATAGTAATTATTTTATAAAATTGGCTAATCCTTTATCCCTGCTTGTTGAGGTGTTTAACAGGAGGTTGAAATTAAGGCACGAGCTTAAATATTTATAAACTTTAATTCATTAATATTAAATAGAAAGTAATATAGCAAATTAAAGTAGCTGTAAAATGTCTATTAGTATTCTTTGTGCTACGTATTTGGACCCTATTACAGGGGGCATTGTCGAGCCGTGCTTACATAATCTATTAGACTGGGACATCATGTTGCTACTTTCTATTTAAAAGTTTATTTATTGATATCAGGAGTCGAATCGGATATATAGAAGTGATTTACAAGCAATAAGAAAATAGAGTTTGAATATTTCCTGATTTAAAAAAGAGTATGACCTACACAATGGGCCGTATGCACTCAGACGCTCAGTTCGCAGGTTAAGCCTAATGGCTTTTCCTCCTGCTCGCTCGGCAAAATAAATTGTAAATTTATTTTGCTCTCACTCGTGCGTCGCTTCTTCATCAGTTAAGTTCCTTTTCCTCCTTCGCGCTCGGCAAAAAAAACAAGTTTCTTTTGCACTCACTTATGCGTCGGTTCCCGCACACGCCAAAGATGATGGGCTTCCTCGGCATCGGACAAGTAATGTGCAAATGAGTGAATGGAAGTTTACTTACATTTGCAACGAATGCAGCTATTACTCGCCAAAGGCAACACCCCCATGGTAGGTGCTCCAAATTGATAAACAAGGAATGCTCGTTGTAAACGAGCTATCGCAGTGGACGTTTCTGCTGCACTCAGCAAGTAATTAGTTAGATGATTACATATATAATCTCCTGTAACTGATAAGGTTGCAGGAGATTTTTTTGGGTAGATATGACAACCTTATACATTATTGGGGGCCGTATGCACTCAGACGCTCAGTTCGCAGGTTAAGCCTAAAGGCTTTTCCTCCTGCTCGCTCGGCAAAATAAATCGCAAATTTATTTTGCTCTCACTTGTGCGTCGGTTCTTTTTCAGGGTCTATTCAATCCTGATTTTTCACGAACTTTTTAAGACAATACTTCGGTGAAAATTTACCGGAGTATTGTAAACCATATGTATTGAAAAATATTTGCGGTATGTGTGCTTTTTGATGTTTTTCATTATATCTTTGCGGTATAAGCGAAAATAGGCAGCGCTTGTTGTTAAACAATCAAACAAGTTTGTTATTTAACTCGCATGCACTATCTTTGCAGTATAAGTAATTGTTATACATTTGATATGAACCTATCTATACTCATAAAGCAGTATTTCTCATCTGTAAGCGATGATATTACAATAGATGTTTTTGATGAAAAGAACATCTATGATGTCTATCAACGTGTTGTTGGTGTACTGACACAGTATATTGATATAGAAACGACTGTGTTACAAGCAATGAGCTATTGTTTTTATGAGATTTTGGATAATGTACTTACTCATTCCGGAAAAGAGCTAGGCACGGTTTTCACTCATTACGATTCGGCTAATCACATTCTAAGTTTTTTGGTAGCAGATGATGGAATTGGCGTGCAAGCATCGCTTTCGGAAAATGCAGAGTATGCCGGTATATCTGAACCAGATGCGTTGAAAATATGTATCAAGGATACCATAACCGATGGTAAGGGCATGGGATTTGGATTGTACTCAACTTCGCTATTGGCAAAGGATGCCGGATTGGTTTTTGAAGTACGTTCCGGCGAACATGCAATGCAAGTGAAAGGAAGCATTGAAACTACTAAGAAATGTGATTTTTGGAAGGGAACAATTGTTTATCTTCAGCTTCACACTAACAAGGAGATTAATCCTGCTGATATTGTTGCCAACCGTGCGAATATAGCGGCACAATATAATGAAACATTCTTGAATGATAATGAATTGACAGAACTATGGTAACTTTTAATTTTAGAGAATACGGAGAAAATTTGGGTACACGTCCTTTGGGTAAGCGTGTGCGTGAATCGTTGTTGCCATTGATTGAGCAGAATGATTGCGTTGTGCTTGACTTCACTGGCGTAAATGTTGTAAGCAATTCATTCGCTGATGAGTGTATTGCAAAATTGTTGCTGGTAATGTCGTTGGCGGAACTTAAGAGCCGTACAACTTTCCGTGGATTGAATCCAATTGCTTCGGAGAGTGTACTTACTGCACTTAGACGCCGCCACTTAATAACAGCATAAATTATTATTCGCACTCGGCAAAACAAACAAGTTTCTTTTGCGCTCTCTCGTGTGTCGGTTCCAGCACACGCCAAAGATGATGGGCTTCCTCGGCATCGGACAAGTAATGTGCAAATGAGTGAATGGAAGTTTACTTGCATTTGCAACGAATGCAGCAATTACTCGCCAAAGGCAACAACCCCATGGTAGATGCTCCAAATTGACAAACAAGGAATGCTCGTTGTAAACGAGCTATCGCAGTGGACGTTTCTGCTGCACTCAGCAAGTAATCAGATAATTAGTTAGATAATTTAATCTCCTGTAACTGATAAGGTTGCAGGAGATTTGTTAAAAGCTATAAGAGTTCCCTTTGCAACCAAACTTTAAGCAGCGGGTCGGATATTGTAACCTGACGTTTTTCGACCTCTATCAGCTCTTTCTTTATAAGCGCTTTTTTAACAGTAACTACGTTAGCCGATGAGCCAAGTCTGTATTTTTGGATAACCTCTTGCGTAGATAGTTCTTTGTGGACGCCATCACAAACAGCTCGCAGAAAATTCATCTGATAGGTCGAGAGATTTTCTGTCTGTTTTTCAAAAAGAGGAGTGTTTTGATCAAGAATATCCTTGTATGCCTCATTGAATTCCTTTTCTGTAGCCACTTTATCTGTGTTCACCCAAATGAGCCATGCAAGTTGCTGCACATATGATGAGTGGTTATCAACAGTCTCACAGACCTTTACGGCAAGTTCGGGAGATATACTCTTGCCTGTAGCCTCGAATCTGCCGCAGATATAATCTACCCAATCCGCAGTAGGTATTTTTTGCAGATAAATAGCATCGCCGAACTTATAGAATGGTAGGCTCTTCTTCTCAAAAAGTTCGTTCATCAGGTGCTTCTTGCTACCAAACAGACAGTAAGAGACACTCTTTTGCAACTGCCATACAGTTCTTAGCTTTTTCTGAAAGGTCTTTGAGTCGCTAAATTCAGCAATTTGTTGAAACTCGTCTATGCAGACAACAATCCTGCAACCCTTCTTTTGAGCAATCTTTTCTGGCAACTGAAGAATCTCGTCAATATCCTCGCTCTTAGGATTAAGCTCAAGAGATATAGAGAAATCTGTCATAGGGTCTGTACCAAAAGATATTTTGGGGCTTATGCGCGAGAGGAAAAGTTTGGCATTCTCCACCCATTCGTCCCATTTTGAAGAGGTCTGTTTCAGCACAGCCGATGCAAATTCATCGTAAAACTCCCTATCGCTGCGACAAGAGAATATATCAAGATAGACAATTTTCAAATTCTCCGATTGTGCCAATCCGCATACTTTCTGCACCAATGAGGTCTTTCCCCAGCGGCGAGGCGATATTAGTACCGTGTTTACCCCGTGCTGAAAATTGGTCAGCAGGCGTGTCGTTTCACTCTTGCGGTCGGTGAAGTTATCTCCCGATGTTGCAACTCCGAATATGAAAGGCTTATTCTCCATAATTGTGATATTTCTGTTGCAAATATAAGTAATAACATTGTTACTAACAATATTGTTACTAATAAAATTCAAACAGCTTCTAAGAATAGTTTTTTCTCCATTGAAGGATAGGGATTGTACTTTTAGGTATAATATCGCATAATCATTTAATTAAAAAATGATAACTTTGTCCTTGTAACTTAATCGTTGGTGGCATTTTTGATGGAATTGCTGTCAATGCAAACGCGAATCAATTGTAAATAAACAAGATTGGAAAATATTATGGCAAAAGTTAAAATTACAACAACAATGGGCGACATTACTGTGCGCCTTTACGACGAGACTCCCCTTCACCGCGATAATTTCTTGAAATTGGCTGCAGAGGAATTCTTCAACGGCACTCTGTTCCATCGTGTTATAAAAGATTTTATGATTCAGGGTGGCGATCCCAATAGTAAGGGTGCTCCGGCTGGAATGAATTTAGGCAGTGGTGGTCCCGGCTATACAATACCTGCCGAGATACAGCCTACGCTTTTCCACAAGCGTGGTGCATTGAGCGCTGCACGCCTTGGCGACGAGGTTAACCCAACGAAAGAGAGTAGTGGAAGTCAATTTTATATTGTTTGGGGAAAGGTATATAAGGCGCCCGAACTCAAGCAACTGGAGCATCAGATGAAGATGCAGCAGGAACAGAATATCTTTAATGCATTAGCCATGGAACATCGCGAGGAGATTATGAATCTTCGTCGCAATCGCGACCGCGATGGCTTGATGGAACTTCAAGATAAATTGGCCAAGATGGCGATGGATAAGAGCAAGGAACTTGGTGCTCCCGCTTTTACTCCCGAACAGGTGGAGGCCTATACAACCTTGGGTGGAACCCCCTTCCTCGATGGCGGATACACTGTTTTTGGCGAGGTTGAAGAGGGACTGGATGTTGTTGAGGCTATTCAGAATGTTGAGACCTCGGCAGGCGACCGCCCAAAAACTGATGTTGTGATGAATGTAGCTGTTATGGAATAGTTATCCTTGCATGACAGCCGCATGTTTCTTGCCCTGGTGGCAGGCAGGAACTGTCTTGCGTATACCGGTTAAGACACTAGTAAAAGATTAGAAGAAAGGCCGGCATGTCAAGATTGTAACCTTCCTTTAAATCCTCTTCTTGTCCCACTTTGCGAATTTCATGTAGACAAAGCATAAAATTCCAAGCAGTGCGCCGTACAATATTTCTGCTGTCCACACTAATTCCACTTTTGTTGTGAGGTGTGTCATCGCATAGATGAAAAGGATATAAACGACAAGAATAGCACTTTCCAGATACAATGCAGCAGTGGTGTTACCGGTGCCTGAGACCGCTTCGAAGTAGGCGTTGCCGAGGCCCTGAAAAATCGTACCGCTGCATATAACCAGAATCGAAGGAACAACCAGTCGGGCAAAATCCATGTCCTCGGTGTAAATGCTGATGATCTGCATAGGGAAAATAGCTGCGAGTATCACAAGTGGGATTGTGCACAACATGTAGTTCTTCAATATCTTGTTGATTATCGAAAATACCCTCTCGGCATGCCCCTCGCCAATTGTCCTGCTGACCAGGGTGTTGGTTGTGGTGGCAAACGCAAAGCAGGGTGTAATGAGAATCATGTATATGCTCCTTGTGATGGAGGATATTCCCGTAGCCGTCTCTCCCATCTTTTCTATCAGTACAAAAAAAACGAACCACACGCTGAACGAAAAGAGTCTCTGTATCATCGTGGGCGTGGATATCTGTAGGATTCCACCCATCAGTCCGGCAGTAGGCTTGTGAAGTCTGAATAGACCGAATTCTCCCTTTCCCAATGTGATGTAACTGTATGCAGTGAAGAATATGAAAGCTGCAATCTCGGCGCATAACGATGCCAATGCTGCGCCACCGATACCCATCTCGTGGAAACCAAGTTTGCCGAATATAAGGCAATAGTCCAGGGCTATATTGACAACGGCCATTATTATGGTGGAATATGTGATGACCTTAGTGCTGGAGATTCCTACATATAAAGCCCTAAACAGAAAATTGAAACAGACGAAGATGATTCCGAACTGTCGGTATTTTATATACTCCAATGACGCTTCGTAGATGTTCGACGAGTCGATGAGCCATAGTAGCAACCGGTCCGAGAAGAAATATAGCGTAGCAAACAGAATTGTGCCCAGTATCAATACGAACAGCGAGCCGTGCCCGAAAATGACACCTATCCTCTCGTAACTCTTCTCGCCGAATCGACGCGCCACAATTATCTGTATTCCTGTCGCAAAGCCTGCTGCCACAGTGGTGAAGACATAATAGAAAAGTCCTGCAAGCATGGATGCCCCCAAAGCAATTACTCCCAGATGTCCCAAAAATGCTGTATCGGTGAAGTTTATTATGGTCTGTGCCATATTTCCCAGCATTATAGGCAACGCGATGCTCCAAATCTCCTTGTCTGTTATTTGTGCTTTCATCTGCAATGGATTTTTATGTTGCAAAATTACAAAAATTTCAGGGAGTTCAATAAAATGATTAAATTTGTAGGAGAATTAACCAAATACACAAGCCATGAACAAAAAGAGTGTTTTTCGAGGTGAGAGTAAAGTAAACATTCTTGCCAACTACATATATAAGCGCCTTATAAGCCGTGAGTGGTTTACTTATAACGATATAATAAAGGATGTTGACATAAAAAACGAGGAGCCTGAAAAAATATCTGTGAGCCAATACTACAATCCGCTGAAAAATGCATTCGCGGCAGTCTGCAACGCAGTTGAGCGGAAAGAGGGCCCCGACTGCATAGAGATCCGCAACAGCCGTCCCAGACGCTACCGTTATGTGGGCAATAACCCCAATCCGCTTGCCGAGGAGATTGACGCAAAAATAGTGAGCAGTCTCAAGCAGTACTTCGAATTCTGTCAGGACTCGGCCGGCTTTCTCCCCTCTTCGTGGCTCGAAGAATTCTTCGGAGGATATATCGACCTGCTCGACATAAAGAACAAGCGGCGTCGCGGCGAACAGATAATAGAGTCGGGTATCGACCGCAGTCTAAAGAATATCGGTCTGCTCCCATTCCTTTATAAAGCGATAAAGGCGAAGCTTGTGCTTGACGTCCACTACAAGTCATCTGACGGTCAGGCGCAGCATCTTATCTTCCACCCCCACTATCTGAAGGAGCACAATGGCAGGTGGTTCTTGTTCGGTCACGCCGAAAAGCGCAAACGATGCAACAATATTGCACTCGATCGCATGTTGTCGCGTCCCGAAATTGTTTCAGCCGAAAGACGCAAATATATTGCAGCGCCACCCAATTACTATGCCGATTATTTTAAGCATATAGTAGGCGTAAGCCATATTGAGAATGCACAGCCGGTGGCCTTGCGTCTTCGTGCCCGTAGCAGGTACATGTTCACTCTCACCGAGACAAAGCCCATACACAATAGCCAAAGGACGGTCCGCACATTCGACAGGTACGACGATGGGGAGTATGGTGAGTTCCTTCTGGATGTAGAGATAAACAAGGAACTTATAGCCCGAATATTGATGATGGGCGACGATGTCGAAATAGTTGAGCCCATGAGTGCTCGTCAGGCTATTAAAGAGACGGTAGACCGGCTTTTCGAATTGTACCGGGGGTGATTGCCTCTTATGGTGTCTGTTCAAAGAGACACCACAGAAAGCGCCGAAACTCTTTTGGAGTTGAAATAAACACTCTACATTTGCATTGCCAATCGACAGGAACAGCTGCCCTTGTCGTTGGGTTATGTAATATTGGTGGCTAAAATTCTGAGAATATGAAAAAGAATTTTAAGAGAAGAGGCAGGAGTGGCAATGATCTTGCAAAAACATTGGTCGTTGCAATATTGACAGCTGTGATAGAGGTTTTTTTGGATAACAAATAGTTATATGGGTGGTGTGGGTGTATGTGAGAGCATGCACCCGTGCCATTTTTTTGTGGAGGCTTTACGTCTGTGGTGAATGTTTTTTGCATCTTATTGATATTCCCTCGGCTAAAGATGTCAGCATCGCGCCACAAACATCAAAAATCTACTAAAAATAAATATTGGTGTCCGATAAACGACTTAAATACGTTTACCGGACACTAATAATTACAAATGCTTTTTGAAAATAGTAACAAAGTTTGGAGCGGTTCTTTACCCATCCTACAGCAATAACCCCTGCTACGCGAGGAAAACCCCTCCGTCTTCAAAACATAAGCAGAATAAAAATTACCGGACATCAATAAAATTCAAAATCGCCTCGAAAGTTGCGGTTAAACGAGCGCAATGTGAACTGTTCACAAATAGAAAATAGTTCGGAGTGGGGGATTAGCCTATCGAATGGCATTAACAAAGCAACGTAAAAAGAACCCCTCTGTCTTCTGTAATTTATAGAACCTCCCTTGAATTTTTATTTATTCTTTTTTTGAACTTGGTTTTATTTGTGTATATTCGCAGGCAGAAATGCTGCTGTTCTTTGACATTATACCCCGAATTAGAAATGAAAAAATGGGCCTACATGGCTGCTTTGATGGCGGTAAGTGCTATTTTTTTAAGCTAAAATTCTTTATATCTCTTTGTAATATAACGTTTTATGCGTTATACCCCCTGTAACTACATTCCATTATAACAAGGATTACAACTTAATAAAAGAGTTAAAGATTTAAATATAACCTGTAACTACATTCCATTATAACAAGGATTACAACCTTACCTTCTTGGTGTCGCTTATTACCTTTTCCTGTAACTACATTCCATTATAACAAGGATTACAACCGTTAGTTAAATTGTTGTACAAAATGTTAACCTGTAACTACATTCCATTATAATAAGGAAAAACTATGGTGTCACATAAAAAGGCACCAAACCTGTTGAATAAAAAGTGGTATAATATCAATAAGTCCTTTATATTTGTGGTAAACCACTAATATTTACTTCACTCGCTGTGATATATCCAAAATAAACTTTGTATATCTCGCTCGTTTGTTGTTATATTTGTGGTAAACCACTAATATTTACTTCACTCGCTGTGATATATCCAAAATAAACTTTGTATATCTCGCTCGTTTGTTGCTATATTTGTGGTAAACCACTAATATTTACTGCACTTGCTGTGATATATCCAAAATAAACTTTGTATATCTCGCTCGTTTGTTGTTATATTTGCAATATCGAATGAAAGTATATGTCGGTATATGAAACATACATTATGTAAGTGATAAGCCGCTAATATACACCACTAAGTCAATAACAGCATTTGATATGAACAACAAGGTACAGACATTTATAATACATTACAGCAACGAAATACAGTTCCGTCAATTGCCGCGGTTGCGTAGCGGGGTGCTCAAAACTATGAACTACGATGCAAGTGTGCTGTTCCATAACCACAAAAGCGAAAAGGAATTAAGGTATGCCTACCCGCTGATACAATATAAACGCATAAGGGGCAAGGCTGCCATAGTGTGTATGAACGAAGGAGTGAATGTCATTGGTGAATTCCTTTCGCGAGGCTCAATGGCGATAGAACTTGACGGTAGGGATACAATGCTGAAAATCGAAAATGCCATTCCCCGAATAACCACCATACAGGCATGGGACGATGCAGTTTTTCGCTACAACATACGCCGCTGGCTGCCACTGAATTCCGAGAACTATGTAAAATATTGCTCCATGGAAAGCGACGAAGAACGCATAGCCTTTATCGAAAAACTGCTAACAGCCAACATACTCTCCTTCTTTAAGGGGGCAGGTGTGAACCTCGAACGTAACATACAATGCAGTATATTAAAACTTAGCGAACCACGCTTGTTGCACTTTAAAAATATCAAATTGATGGCATTTGATGCACTCTTCAGCAGCAATGTAACCTTGCCTGATTACATTGGCATAGGGCGCCATGTAAGCGTAGGATTCGGAACGGTCGTGCGCGAACGCATGTCCAATTGATATAACCTCCCATAAAAGAGAAAAACACAAAATAATGGAAAACGACTTATTGTATAAGAAAGCACTGCTGCAGGGCCTCGCAAGGCAATGTCCGCAGTTCGCAGAAATATCCCCGCGTCATTCGATGCCCGTGGCAGACGAATTTATCGACGAGGCCATGCGCCTTGCCGCAGGATGCAGCA
The DNA here is from genome assembly GCA_015060835.1 of Bacteroidales bacterium. Classification (GTDB taxonomy): domain Bacteria; phylum Bacteroidota; class Bacteroidia; order Bacteroidales; family Bacteroidaceae; genus HGM04593. The sequence continues at coordinate 10,740 of SUXT01000035.1, read as the reverse complement.
ATTGTGTTCCTGAACAGATAGGGTGCCGCCCAATGCAGCCCATATTCGCCACCGTAGGCAGTGGAGTAGACGGCACATGGACACTGCCTGCCGGCGAACTGACACTCGACAAGGGGTGTTTTGCCAAGATGGAGCAATCGCAGCACAATCACACTCCACAGCTCAAACGCTTGGCTACTGAGATAGACAAACTGGAAAATATGTCGCCAAAAGCATTTGCCGAGACTCTGCTCACACTGCTATACAAATATGCCGCCCAAATACCGGCAGGCATAAAGGGACTCGACGATGTGTCACTCTACGATTATCTGAAGACTGTGGCGGCTCTCTCTCTGTCGCTTTCTGCCACTTCGCAGGAGCCGGAGGACAAAAAGCCTTTCTTGTTGCTGGGAGCCGATTTCAGTGGCATACAGCGCTACATCTACACCATCACCCCCAAGAGGGCGGCAAAGAGCCTCAAGGGACGCTCGTTCTATCTGCGTCTGCTCTCCGATGCCATAGTGCGTTACCTGCTAAAGCAACTGGGACTCTACAATGCCAACGTGATATACAACTCCGGCGGCAGTTTCTACATACTCGCCCCCAATACCTCCACCACGCGTGAGAGAATAGCCGCTGCTGTCAGACGGATAGAGGAGGCGCTCTTCAACGAGCTTGGCACGCAGCTGTTCGTGGCAATAGACTATGTGGAAATGTCGCGTGACGCACTCTTGGGAAACGGCGCAACGCTGCCCGACGTGTGGCGCGAATTGTTCCTGAAGCGCGACAAGAAGAAGAGTCACAAATTCTCGTCCATCCTTGGCGAACGATACGAATCGTTCTTCGCAACAGGCACCTCAGCCATTGAGACAAAAAAGGATTCGGTTACGGGCGAAGATTTCCTGCCGGGCGAGAAGGTAGTTGCAATAAAGGGCGACAATGGAGTTATCCTCCACCTGCGTCCAAGCACAGCCTTGCAAATAGAAATAGGCAAGGTGCTGCGCAACACCGACACTCTTGTAGTGCTCGATAGCGGTACACTCGAAACAAACCTTCTCACTGCCACACCGTTGAATCTTGGAATAACATACTGCTTTCTTGACTCCGATAAGGAACTTACCGCACTTGACGGACAACTTCAGGCGCTGGGAGATAGGGCAACCATCGTGTCGTTGAACGGCGACAAGGCATTGCCGCATCATGCTGCTGCCAACATACACACAATAGAATTCTATGGCGGTAACGAAATGTTGCGTGTGGCAAGAACCTATGAAGATATGAGCGAAGGCGAGAATTTTACCCGTATGGGTGTACTCCGCATGGATGTCGACAACCTCGGCACCATATTCCAAAGCGGAATAGCGGCAGACAAAGCCACACTGTCGCGCTATGCTGCACTGAGCCGCTCATTCGACTATTTCTTCTCGGGTTACCTCAACAGTGTGTGGGAGAACTTTGCGCCCGATCGCTCGCAGATAATATACAGCGGCGGCGACGACCTCTTCATCGTAGGCCGTTGGGATACAACCATAGAACTTGCCCGTCGCATACGCAACGATTTAAAGGAGTACACCTGTTACAACAGAAGTTTCTCCCTGTCGGGAGGTGTGGCCATCGTGCCGCCCAAATACCCCATAATGGCAGCAGCCGAGGAGAGTGCCGGCGAAGAGACATTGGCAAAAGAACATGTCTGCGGCAATCGCAATAAGGATTCTATTTCCTTTATGGGGCAGCCTCTTAATTGGGAAAAAGAGTATCCTGTGGTGAATAAGCTGAAGAATACCCTTGTCGGACTGTTGGCTGCCAATAAGCTCCCAAGTTCGTTCATACAGAAAGTGCTGTTGCACGCAGCCAATGCAGGCATTGAAAACCACACCATAACCAACATAAAAACATACTGGATGATAGCATACGACATGAAGCGTATGCAGCAGAGAATAGGACGCAATGCCGACGGAGATGTCGGTTGCATCATTGAAAACTTCAAAAAAGAGATTTACGACACTGATGTCAAACGGCTCAACGGCGAACCTGTTGAAAGCATTTACCACCCGCTTGAACTATGGTTATTGGCGGCCCGATGGGCAGAACTGGAAAATAGAACAAACAAAAATACATAATAGACATGAGTTATAATAACTACAACAGAAAACCCGAATATAATTCAAAGAAGGAAGAATCTGCAACAGATAAGTTCCGTGAATTGGGATTCAACCCTGCGTGGATAACCACAGGAGCAACAACAGACATGATAAATTTTGCCGACAAAGCTGCAAAGTTTATGGGCGAAAAGAATCTTACAACCTCGAAGATACGCTCGGTGTATGGCGAGATAAAAAGAATACAGATGAAAAAGTTCGAGGAAGAACGCACGGCCTTTCTTCTTCTCAAACCCAAATTGGCCTACGCCGTAGGTCGCGAAAAGGCGACAAGCAAGAACTGCGAAGGAATAAGACTCTTTCAGCTGATCTTCAACGAGTGCTTCACCCGCGTAAAGGACGATGCCACCTACAAGAATTTCTGTAATCTCATGGAAGCGCTTGTGGCATATCACAAAGTATATCAAAAAGGCAAGGATTAAAAGATACAACTATGGCATACATAAAATTATTGAAGAAGATAATATATAAAGGAGTGATAACCCTGAAGACCGGTCTTCACATCGGTGGCTCAAACACAGCCATGAACATCGGCGGCCCCGATAAGTTCGTAATTCGCAATTCCCTTACCGGTGTACCCTACATACCCGGTAGCTCGCTCAAAGGAAAAATGCGCTCGCTCATAGAAATCAGCGAAGGATGCTCGTCGGTGTCCAAAGATGCCGGCTCCGCATCCGGTGCTCTTTTCGGCGTAGCAATCAACGACAAGGAGAAGACTGGAAAAGCATCGCGCATCATCGTCCGCGACTGCGAACTCATAACCGATGACCCCGATTGCAATTTCAGCAACACCGACCTCCCATACACCGAGTGCAAGACCGAAGCGACTATAGACCGTGTAACATCTGCGGCCAATCCCCGTACATTCGAACGTGTCCCCGCCGGTGCCAAGTTCAGGCTGAATATGGTGCTCAATATCTTCGAGGGCGAGGACGAAGAGAAGCTGGTAAACACCCTCAAGAAGGCTGTTGAGCTACTTGAAGACGACTACCTCGGCGGTTCGGGTTCCCGTGGCTACGGTCAGGTGAAAATAGAGATGGAAAAGGAGGAAAAAACATACCACTTCTAATGATTTTCCTTGAATCTTATTTCGGAATAATTACACCTTTTGAGTATGGCAACATATAAAATAGTAAAGCTCCGTAACCTCTCGCCGCTGCACATTGGCACCGGACGCGACGATTACTCTTCCTCGTCGTCCGAACTGCATAGCGACACACTCTCTTCGGCGCTGGCGGCAATGCTGGCACAGACAACCGATGCGGTTGACATAAAAGGCTTTATGGAGTCTTTCGCAATAAGTTCGGCATTCCCCTTTGTGGGCGACCGCTACTTCCTGCCTAAACCCGCAGGCCGTCTCGCAGTCCGCGGCTGCGAAGAGGAACAGGTGCGTAAGAAGTTGAAGAAATTGAAGTTTCTTGAACTGCCTGTGTGGTCACAGGTGATAAGTGGCGAATCACCCATTATAAGAGAGGAGGAACTTGCCGGCGAATTTTTGCTTGCGTCAGGCGAAAAGAAGATAAAGCCCTACAGCTCTCATGTGAACCAGCGTGTGTCGGTAGACATAGAGGATGGCGAGACAGTGCCCTTCTTCTTCAAGTGGCAGTATCATTCGCCCGACGCAGGGTTCTTCTGTATAGTTGATGCCGACGATGCAATAATGGATGAACTTATAAGGCTCTTTGCGCTGCTGGGAGAAACAGGCATCGGCAGTTCGAAAAGTGTTGGCGGTGGCAAGTTCGACGTCGAAGCCGGAAGCATAGAGCTACCAACGGTCGAAGATGCCGACACCACCATGCTCTTGTCGCTGTATATCCCAACAAAAGAAGAACTTGATGGCTTTGACCTTGAGCTGTCGCGTTACGAACTGCTGCATCGTGGCGGCTATATGGCCGGCAGCAACGTTGCCGAGTTTCGGCATCTGCTCAAGAAATCGGTATATATGATTGGTGTAGGTTCGTTGTTTGCAGGTGTCCGCACTCTGCGCGGCACAATAGCCGATGTTACACCCTGCTGGAACGATGACAACATGCATCGCGTCCTGCGCAGCGGCCGTCCCGTAGCAATACCCGTTAAAAAACAAGATGTATGAAAATTGAAGATAAACGACATACAGTAAAAATAGAGACATTGACTCCGGTGCACATCGGCAGCGGCAACTTTTTGCAGAACAATTCGGAGTTTGTCAACGACAACGGCTTCCTGTATGTGGTTGCCCCCGAAAAACTGCTCAATGCAATAGGTGAGGATAGACTCGACTACTGGGTCGCTGCCATTGAGAGGGGCAGCAGTGTATCGGAGCTTGTCGCAAGGATAGGCAAGGGCACATCGCCCAAAGAGTACGCAAAGAGGTGTATCCGTCTGTGCGCGGGCAGAATCCTCAACGGGCAGACAACTCTCAAGGAGTGCATGCACGACGGACGTGGCGTTGCATATATTCCTGGAAGTTCCATAAAAGGCGCTATAAGAACAGCCATCCTTGCCGACCTTGCTTATGGCGAGAAAGAACTTGGAGCGAAAATAAAATTCGGAAATGAAAAATTCGCATGCAGTGATGTCGAAAAGGAACTTTTCGGAAAATCACCCAACAGCAGTCTTTTCCGCTTTTTGCAAGTAGGTGACGCATACTTTACCGAGGGGTGTGAAATTGCGTTGAACGAGGTCAACCTTAATATAACCGAGGGAGTCTCTCTGCTCGACGAAAAGAAACAGCAGATGGTGGAAGCTGTGGACAAAGGATTCACAGCCGAGTTCAGCATAAAATTGTTGAATGATTACAATGCATTTGCCTTTGCTAAAGCTGAAGCGAGAGACAGCGTAATCCGTGAAGACTACAAGAAAATCGCTCTCCGACGGTTGCCCGATAATGTGGCTTCGATGGAAGCATTGTTTGCAACAATAAATAAAAATACCGGACAACTGATAAAAGAAGAGATAAATAAGTGGCAACTGGAGGCTGAAAAGCACAACGACGATGCAACAGCCTTGAAGTATGTCGATGCGATGAAGGAGATGCTGCGCATTGTCAATGGGTGCACGAGTAACGAATGTGTGTTGCGTGTAGGCCAGGCATCGGGCTGGCGCTTCACTACCGGTGCATGGACAGAGAAACTTGATGAGTTCGATGATGTAATCACAATGTCGCGCCCCAAGAAATATCGCAACTGTGTTTTCCCAAAGTCAAGACGTATTGCCGGAGGAGAGAAGTACACTCTGTTGGGATTCGTGAAACTTACTTTACAATGAAAAAAGTCCACATAACATTGATTGGCGGCCAACCGTTACCGGTCTATCATGCCATAAAAGCCTTGTCGCCCGACTACATCGTGTACATCTATTCGCACGATACGGTAAAGGTGCTCGACCGCATCAGAAACGAGGTACCGACAGAAGGCGAAGAGATACTGATGCCACCTACCGATGCTGTAAGAATCAGACAGCATGCCGAGCAACTTGCTGCCCGCTTTGCCGATGACGAAGTTTCCGTGAATATATCGGGAGGTCTCAAGTCGTGGGCCTTCTGGTTCGGTACGGTATTCCATCGGTGTGCCAATGCCTCGGTCGTGTATGTCGACCAGAACAACATTCTATGGAACTACAACAGAATGGAGTACAGCGAAGTCCACTTTGTCGACCTGTCTGTGTTCTTCCGTCTGCATGGCAACCCCATCGACGGTAACTACACCGACTTCAGGGAATACACCTCGCGCGACGACAGTGCTGTTGCCATAATAGAATATATGCGTAGATTCGATGTGCAACAGTTCAACGCCCTTGCCACGGTGTTGAGCAAAGAAAACCAGCACAAGTTGCGCTGTATGTCCGAGGGGTGCTTTGAGGTTGCCAAATATCCAATGTCATACGTGAAGTGGAAGAAAGGCACTGCCGATTCCCCCGAAAGTGTTGTAACGTTGAATATATGCAAGCGAAACGGATATACACAAAGCAGAACAATCAGTTCGGAGCATATCATAGACCTTGTATTCAATTCCGGGTGGTTCGAATACAAAGTAGCCCGTATGCTCTCAAAGTGGGACAAGGCAAAGGAGATATTCCTTAACTGCCATTTCCCCTTTAAGCCGGGGAACGACAAAAACGAGGTGGACATAATAGTCAACACCGGTGCAAAACTGCTCTTTGTGGAGTGCAAGACACAAATAAGCAGCACCACAGATATTGATAAATTTGCAAGCGTAAAGAAAAATTATGGAGGCATTGGCAGTAAGGCCATTTTCGTGACGGATGCCCCTATGACGGAAATGGCAATAAAGAAGTGCGACGATAATCATATGCTGCATTTCTCGATTGGAAACCTGGAGCCGGCGGCAAGTGCAGAGCAGGCGCTCGTGGCACTGCTCGACTCTGACTTATATAACATAAACGCAAAGTAGACAATAATATGGCAAGAAAAGTGTTCATATCAGTGCTGGGTGCCGGTCGATACAGCGAGTGCCGTTACGCAAAAGATGGTTTTACATCGGAGCCTATGCGCTTCATTCAGGAGGCAACCCTGCAAATGTTGCAATCGCAGGGCAGTTGGGGCAGCGACGATGCTGCATACATACTTCTCACCGACGGTGCATCCAAAGCCAACTGGAACGATGACAGTGCATCCGAAACGGTAGGCTTGCGTACACGCCTCGAGGCAATGGGGCTGCCCTTTGCCGTAAATACAGTAGAACATCTTCCACTCGGCAACAACGAGACGGAAATATGGGAAATCTTCACCCGTACATACGAACAGCTTCAGTGTGGCGATACTCTTTACATAGATGTTACACATGGATTCCGCTATCTGCCGATGCTTGTAGTGTCGCTCGTCAACTACTCTCGCTTCCTTAAGAATACCAGTGTGGCATGCATCACATACGGCAATTGGGAATCGCGCGACAAGAGTACCAATATTGCTCCCATCATTGACCTCACCTCCTTGTCGGCTCTCCTTGAATGGAATTATGCCGCAGGGCAATTTGTCGATAATGGCGACATAGTGCCGTTGCAGAAGTTGAGCAAGGCTGTTATTGCTCCAATCATGCGCAACGCCGAGACGCGACGCAGCGAGGTGGGCGAACTCGATAAATACCTCTCCTCTCTTACAAGGTTCATTGATGCTCTGCGCAATTGTCGGGGCAAGGATGTAATTTCGTGTGCCGACCTTTCGGCCGCACAAAAGAGCTTTGAGAAGATGGAGAAAGATTTCATAGCTCCGCTTGTCCCCCTTTTCGATCGCATAGCAGCTTCGCTTTTGCCCTTTACGGCAGCCAATAGCCTCAATGCTATAATTGCAGCACGTTGGTGCTTCGACAGGAGTATGTACCAACAGGCTGCAACCTTTCTGCGTGAGGGTGTGGTTACCATGCTGTGCGAACACTACGGCTTCGACTTCAATGCGAGGAAGCAAAGGGAGATAGTGGAGAATGTGCTATATATAGTAAAGGAGAATGTTTGCGAGGAGGAGTGGCGCGTCGACGATTGCGCAAAGGTGAAGGAGATTATCGCAGATGGCTCAATATCGAAGGATATTGCCGATAAGTACCATGCGCTTGGCGAAATACGTAACGATTTCAACCACTCGGGAATGCGCGAGAAGGCGCTGTCGCCCGACAGACTAAAGAAGAATATAGCTGTTGCGCTGGAGGCTTTCGAAACAGTTTTTTTACATTCAGCGGACGAGAGACCGACAATGTCCGATGTTACTCGCAGGGTGCTTCTCAATATTTCGAACCACCCATCGTCGACGTGGAACGAGGAGCAGATGGCGGCGGCAGTCTCCTTTGGCGAGATTGTGGATGTGCCGTTCCCTGTTATTGACGAAACTGCCGAGAGTGCCGATGTGCAGGCTCTTGCCGATGAGTATCTCGTCAAGGTGCGGGCATTGGCCGATGGCTGTCAGGCAACCATACACATTATGGGCGAACAGACTTTTTTGTATTCCATGCTCTATCGTCTTCAGCATGACGGCTACCGATGCATTGCGTCCACAACAAAAAGGATTGTGGATGTGATGCCCGATGGTTCGCGCAAGGTTACTTTTTGTTTTTCGCGCTTTAGAGAATATGAGAATCTTGCTTTCTGATATAAGAGGCTGTTTGAATTTTATTAGAAAATGTTTCTATATTTGAGATAAAATGATTATCAAGTATATTACTTAAATATCATTTTTTTTGTGTATATTCGCAGACTGAAATGCTGCTGTTCTTTGACATTATAACCCTAAATAGAAACAAAAAAATGAGCCTAAAAGACTGTTTTTTTTAGTTATAAGTGCCTTTTTTATACTTAAATTCTTTATATCTCTCTGTATTATAGTGCTTTATACGCTATATCCTGTAACTACATTCCATTATAACAAGGATTACAACATTTTTTCGACCACGTTTTCGTAGTTTTCACCTGTAACTACATTCCATTATAACAAGGATTACAACTGTTAGAATATTTCTAAGTTCTCTCTCGATCCTGTAACTACATTCCATTATAACAAGGATTACAACTGAGTGACATTACACACAATATCAGCGTAACCTGTAACTACATTCCATTATAACAAGGATTACAACACGCCAATTTCTTGGCCTACTGTTTCCAGCCTGTAGCTACATTCCATTATAACAAGGATTACAACCACCTCGGTAGCCTGCTGTGGCTGCACCGTCCTGTAACTACATTCCATTATAACAAGGATTACAACGCAGCTTCTTTGGTACGAGCTTTTCCTATCCCTGTAACTACATTCCATTATAACAAGGATTACAATTTGAAGTCCTCCCCAGTTTCATCATAGATAATCTGTAAATGCACTCTGACCTGAAGAATAGAGTAGCGCAAACCCGAAAATACAATTTATGTTAACAATTTGTGCCGTTCCCCTATTTTTGCCTTATCTTTGGAGATACCCTTAGTAAAAATATCAATACTTATGAACAAAGGAAGTTATATAATCTCCGGCACATTGGTTCTGTTGTTTGTCGCAGGGCTTGCGCTTTTTGCACTGAACCTCTACGATGCCCCCATAGGCAAAATGTTCAGTAGAAACAACGTCGCGGCCGACACAGTGCGGGTGTTCAAGGATGTAAAATATGGTAACAGAGAGCGCAATACGCTCGACCTCTACATCCCTCCCATTGCCGACAAGGGGCAGGAGCAGGGAGTGGTGCTTTTTCTGCACGGCGGCTCATGGACAGCGGGCGACAAGTCCTCTATGGCCGAAGAGTGCTGCACTTATGCCGACAAAGGTTATCTGACAGCAACCATGAACTACTCCTTCTTGGGAAAATCAGGCGAAGAGACGATTGATTTTACCACCATGCTCACTGAGATTGCAACCGCCCTCTCCACAATCAAAGGTTATGCGGCTGCGCAGGGCATAAATGTAAGCAAGGCGGCACTTTCGGGTTATTCGGCGGGAGCACATCTTGCCATGCTCTATGGTTACAGTATGGTGGAGCAATCACCGCTGCCTGTGCTCTTTGTGCACTCAAAGGCCGGCCCTGCGGATTTCAGTACATTTGCGCTCGACTCGGACGATGCAAAGCAGTTTATGGAAAAGAGCGGTCTTGGTGTTATGTCGCCCGAAGAACTTGCCAAGAACGAACAGTTTCTTGCTATGTTGCGTGCAATCTCTCCCGTAACATACGTGCAGGAGGGAACGCCTACGACACTTCTCTCCTATGGCCGACAGGATACGCTGGTTGTGTGGGAAAATGTAAACTCGCTGGTGAACGCTTTTGCCGCCACGGGTGTTGAATATACATTGGTAGAGTATCCCAATTCGGGACACGGACTCGATAAGGACTCCGACAGCGCTGCACGCTCAGCCGAAGCGATGGTCGAATCCCTCCGCACGGCGTTCGGATACTGATAATAATGAACTTATGACACTTAAAGAATTTATATCACAGGGCGACAAGTTCGCCGCATACACCGGAGCTCGGCTTGTAACCGTGAAGGATGGTTATGCAAAATCGCAGTTGACAGTTGCCGAAAAGCATCTGAATGCAGGCGGTGTATGTCAGGGTGGGGCGATATTTACCCTTGCCGATGTTGCATTGGCGGCAGTCTCCAATGCGGGGCTGCAATTGACATTCGCTATCAATTCCTCAATCTTTTATCACCGTTCGGCAATGCTCGGCGACACACTCACCGCCGAGGCTGTTGCAGTCTCCAAGCACCCCAAAGTGCCATACTGTGAGGTGAGCGTAAGGAATCAGGATGGTACGCTGATAGCCTCTTTTCAGGCAACTTGTTACAGCAAGCGCGTGGCGCTTGAGAATGTCGACTCGCTCGAATAGTTTCAAACAGCTCTTGTCCATCCGCATTATGCGGATAGACAAGAGTATTAGCATTTAAAATGCGCTTAAATTCAGAAGCTGTTTGAATTTTATTTAAATAAGATTATTAGTGTCCGGTTAATTTTTATTCTGCTTATGTTTTGAACTCCTCCGTCTTCAAAAACGAGTTTTTGAATGACCTCGCAAGCTCGGCACTCCTTTGGGGAACTAAAGTTCCCGTCGTCGCAAAGCTCGTGCCAGCGAGTACAATGCGAGCTTGCTTGCAATTGTAAACGAGCGCAGCCGAGCTTCGCATAAAGCAAACATTGCTT
>SUXT01000034.1 GCA_015060835.1 Bacteroidales bacterium | reverse complement strand
ACTGTCGTTTTTGAATCCACCTCCCCTTTAAGGGCAGGAACTTTTTAGAATAGTTTTTTATCCATTGAAGGATGGGGTTGTACTTTTTAGGTATAATATCGCATTATCATTTAAATTTTTACAATAGAATTTTAAAAACATTTTCCATATTTTCAAAAAAAGCATTTACTTTGCAACCAATCAGGAATTTTAAAAACTAAAACGTCAAACGGACAAAATTAAAAGAGACATGACAATGTATTGGAACAAGAAGGTGGAATGCATGAGCAGAGAGGAGATGCGCCGTCTGCAGAGCGAACGCCTTGTGAAAATGGTGGAGCACGTCTACAACGACTCTACATACTACAGAAAACGCATGGACGAATGTGGGGTTAAGCCTCAGGACATTCGCAGTATCGACGACATTTCGAAATTGCCGTTCACAACAAAGCAGGATTTGCGCGACAACTATCCCTTCGGACTCTTCTGTGTGCCTATGGATGAGATTGTACGTTTGCACGCCTCTTCGGGTACAACAGGTAAGCCCATTGTGGCAGGTTACACCAAAGAGGACCTTGCAATGTGGAGCGAAGTTACTGCCCGCTCATTGATGGCGGCAGGTGTCAGCAAGGACGACATCATGCAGGTTTCATACGGTTACGGTCTCTTTACCGGAGGTCTCGGTGCGCACGACGGCGGTACACTTATCGGTGCATCTATCGTGCCTACCAGCAGCGGTAATACCGAGAAGCAGATTACACTGATGCACGACTTTGGCAGCACAGTGCTTGCCTGCACTCCCTCATACGCACTCTACATTGCCGACTCGATAAAAAAGAGCGGTTACGATATAAAGGACTTCAAACTGAAAGTGGGTGTCTTTGGTGCAGAGCCATGGACAAATGCCATGCGCCACGATATTGAAGAGAAACTCAACATAAAGGCATACGACATTTATGGCCTTACAGAGATGTGCGGTCCCGGTGTTGGATGCGAGTGTGAATGCCAGAACGGTACACACCTTTGGGAAGACCACTTCTATCCCGAAATCATCGACCCTGAGACATTGGAGCCCCTGCCTCCCGGCGAAAAGGGTGAACTTGTGTTCACAAACCTCACAAAATGGGGTATGCCTATGATACGTTACCGTACACGCGACCTCACCACACTCCATTACGAGACTTGTGAATGTGGTCGTACAGCAGTGCGCATGAGCAAGATTCTCGGTCGCAGCGACGACATGCTCATCATTCGCGGTGTAAACGTATTCCCCTCTACCATCGAGAGCATTATCCTCGAATTCCCCGAATGTGAACCTTACTACATGATTGAGGTAGACCGTGTGAACAATACCGATACATTCGACATTCTGATAGAGGTGAAACCCGAATACTACACCGACCGTATCACAGAACTTGCTGCGTTGAAGAAGCGCATCACGGCACGTGTGCAGAGCGTAGTGGGCATCTCTCCCAACATCAAGATTATGGAGCCCAATACAATCGAGCGTAGTATGGGTAAGGCAAAACATGCCATCGACCATCGTAAATTCGAATAGCTTCTTCCTATTTTTAGAACCCTCTAAAACTAAAGAATATGTTAATAAAGCAATTATCAGTGTTCCTTGAGAACCGTCTCGGCCGCTTCAGTCAGATAGCGAAAATCTTTAGCGAAGCAGGTATAAACATGAAGGCATTCACCGTGTCGGAAAATGCAGAGTTCGGAGTGTTGCACCTTATTGTCTCTGACCCCGAAAAGGCTTGCTCGCTTCTGCGCGAGAAGAGCTTTGCTGCTACACTTAACGATGTCATCTGTCTGCAGTGTCCCGATGTTCCCGGAGCTTTGGAGGTAGCGCTTGCAGCAATCACCGAAGCCGGTATATCCATCGAATATATGTATGCCTTTGCGCAGGGCTCTACAGCGAGTGTAATTATTCGCCCCAACGACCTCGAAAAGTGCATGGCTGTGTTGAGCGAAAACCAATTCAAGACTCTCACCCAGGATGGATTGAACAGCATCTGATGATGTAGTAATTTCAATGTGTTGATATTCAAGAGGCTGTATCGAAACACCGATACAGCCTCTTGTCGATTTAAGGGAGGTTCTATAAATTATTAATCAATATTTCTTATCCGAGTGCATTCTATTTCGGTCGCTTTTTGTTTTATTCCGGCATCTTCTTCATTTTTACTCTGTTGCAACACAAAGGTTGTGCCATCGTAAAAACAAACAATATACTCGAAATAAACTCAAAAATCGCCGCGAAATAATTTATAGAACCACCCTTAAGTGAAAAAAATAGATTGTGTGTAAAAAATACGCAAAATAATTTGGAGAAATTAAATTTTTGCCATACCTTTGCGTAAAAATAACGCAGAATATGAAAAGTATAGTAAAAAGGTTGGTTGTAATGGGTGGTAGTTTCAATCCTCCCACCGTGGCGCACTATAGGCTGATGAAGGTTGCTGTTGATGCGCTTGGTGCAGAGCTTGGTCTCTTTGTGCCTGTGAGCGATGCTTATCTCAGGCGGAAGATGCGCCACAGCCATCCTCCTGTGGTGCTCTCTCCCGAACTGCGTGTGAAGATGCTGAGGGTGATGTGCGATGAGGATGCTCGTTTGGATGTGTGTGATATTGAAATAGGCACAGTAGAGCCGAGGACTTTTCCTACGCTGTTGGCGCTGAGAGATGAATATCCCGACCACGAAATATACTTCCTGATGGGCGCCGACAAACTGGGGGTGCTTGCAAATATGGCCGAAAGGAGGGATTTTTTTGATAGTTTCAGAGCTATTTTATACTCAAGAGGAGAGGAGGCACTCGAACAGGAACTGATGGGCAATGAATTGTTGGCCCTTAACCGCGACCGCATTGTAATATTGCCGCAGCCTGAGGGGACGGATGGTGTAAGTTCTTCTGCTGTAAGAGATCGTATGCTTGCCGGAGAGAGCAGCGAAGGACTGCTAATGCCCGGTGTGTGGGAACTTTTCAGCCATTTTACCGCAGTGGATTTTCCCGATGTTGTCAACAGGTTCAGTGGGGATTATGATTTTCTTGGCAACCGCTATCCGTGCGGCTTTGTGTGGCAGGGAGTAAGGTATGGCAGTGTGGATGCAGCCTTTAGAGCCTTATCGGCCGGATGCAGGTCGCAGGATGAGATGCTCGGATTTATGGAATCTCTTGTGCAGGCCAAATTTTACGGCAATCCCAGTCTTATGAGGAGGTTGCTCGATACAGGCAACCGCACGCTGATAAACGGCAATCAGAAGAAGGAACTTTTTTGGGGCGTCGACCTCTATAGTTGGCTTGGCGAGAATCGTTTGGGAAAAATTATTATGGAAATAAGAGATAAAAACAGATAACTATGAAGTACAGTGTTGAAATTATAAAGGAGATTGTCGGCAGGAATCCCGGTAGCGAGATTATCTATTTTTGGGGACACACGCCTAATCCTAAGAAAATTACAGCTGCCTGCCTGAGTCAGTGGTACGACTGTTATTTTGAGGTTGACGGCGTTATGTACCACACTACCGAACAGTATATGATGGCAAGCAAAGCCCGCTTGTTCAACGACGAGGAGACTTTGCGTAAGATTATGGAGGCCTATAATCCCCATGACTATAAGAAACTGGGTCGCAAGGTCAGCGGCTTCGACGGCGAGCGTTGGGATGCAGTAAAATATGACATTGTTGTCGAGGGCAACATTGCCAAATTTTCACAGAATGCTGCTCTCAAGGAGTTCCTTTTGTCGACAGGTGATGCCATTCTGGTTGAGGCAAGCCCTTATGACGAAGTATGGGGAATAGGACTCGACAGGGAAACTGCCATGAAGGCTACCGTCAACGAGTGGAGGGGCGAGAATCTCTTGGGGTGCGCTTTGATGGATGTACGCGACCGGCTCAGGGAATCAGATGCTGATATAGCTTCTCCTGATAGTGGCAATGCTGCCGAAGTTAATACAGAAGGATTGATGGCTCTTAAGTTGTGGACATTGGGCGCCGGAAATTCTGCCAAGCGTTTCAATGGCGAGGAACCTATGCCCGAAAAAAGAGCGGTCGCTACAGAAAATTCATGGCACACGATGCCTATGCCTGAAAAGTGTGCGGTTATTCCTATGAACGAAACCATTCCGAGTGCAGCTATGAGGATTGTGAAGTATGGCCATATTCCCGAAGCAATGGAAGATCATTGGTTCATGTATTGCGATGACACGACGATAAGGTACTATCGCAGTTGGACAGGAATTTGTGCTTTTATTGCCAAGTACGAGGATGACGGTACGGTATGCAGAATTACCGAATTGACTGTCAACCGCGACCCGGAACAATATCGCTGTACCGACAACAATCATGATGTTGCCTTGTTCATGGCCTTGCTGACCGATGAGTATGGCGGCGATTCAGGCAGATATTGGAGCAGAGTATTGATGGGCTGATTCCGAGGGATGTTTTTTTGCATGTCTGAAAGATAGAAAACAATCTGATTGAGACTCTATATTAGCGGAAGTCGTGAAAACTTCTTTTTATAATGAACCTCCTCAATATTATATTTCGGCTATGGAAGATAAAAGTTTATTGAAATCGTATGAAATATTGGTAGAAGATGCTGCATTTACATTGGATGAATTCAGTCCTACAACTCCTACACCAGCAGTCTTGTCAAGTATTAGTTTTAGATGTACTGATGATTTAGAAGTGACTTTTTGTATTGTGCTTGACAAAGATCCGTTTTTTAATCTTAATTATATATACATATGGGTCGTGTATGGAGATAAATATGTAGATTATGAGCTTTGTGAATACAAGAGTGGATTTTATGAGCTTATAGATGAGATGCGTTCCGAGGATTCTGTAAATAAATTTAAGGATATTATTCATGAACTTTCGGAACAAGGAAAGGTGTATTTGGAGCAACTTATGGATACAAAGGGTATTTTGTTTATTTGTTCGTTTTTTATTACTGAGGAACCTATTCGCAAAATAATAAAATTACCACATACTTGTACTGTGGCAGTCAATGGATATGTTTTCCATGGTGTTGAAGATATTGAAGAGTATTGCAGAATGCAAAAAGAGTCATCTTCACCATATATATTGAAAAAAGTATATGATGCTGGTCTTGAATATGAGGATGAAAATTACTATTATGGCCGTCGCTTCAACCACCTCTATCTTATATGTGAATCAAAGTCCGAGGCACAATTTTATATCCGGGATTTTGCAGGTCAGCGCAACTTTTCTGCGGCACATGTTCATAACAGTTATGTCTACGAAGATGCATTTCCTCCGATGATTTCTTATGTTGACAAAGGTAACTATATGATACTCTTGTATAAGGGAAAAAGCCCGTATGATGAGTAGCCGGTTTCTTAAGGGTGGTTCTATAATTCAGTAATTTAGAACCACCCTTAAATTCTTGCACTTACCATCCTGTCGTTGCCGGCAAAGTCCTTGTGCAGATGGATGTTGGTGTATCCAAGTTCAGTGAGCATGGTGCAGGTGTCTGTGCCATGCTCGCGGTTTATTTCGAAGTATAGCTGTCCGTCGGTAGTGAGCATCGTTTTTGCTTTTTCTGCAATGGTGCGGTAGAAGAGCAACGGGTCGTTGTCAGGGACAAAGAGGGCAAGCGATGGCTCCCAGTCGAGCACGTTGCTCTCCATCTGTGATTTTTCCTCTTCCTTTATATATGGTGGGTTACTCACTATTATGTCGAATTTATCAGCTTCGGCAGGGGTGTATGTGAGTATGTCGCGTTGTGCGAAGCTTATATTTGTGTTGCAGATGATGCTGTTTTCCTTTGCCACGATTAGTGCCTCTTCGGAAATGTCCCATGCGCTTACCGTGCTTTGCGGAAGCTCTTTTGCGAGGGCTATTGCAATGCAGCCGCTGCCTGTGCCGATGTCGAGTATTCTTTTGGAGCAATTGTTGTTCTCAGATGCTATAAGCCTGACAAGTTCTCCCGTTTCGGGGCGGGGAATGAGCACAGAGGGATTTACTTTCAGACGCAGTCCGCAGAATTCCGTTTCGCCGAGTATGTATTGCAACGGTTCATTTTTCTTCAACCGTTGTATAGCATCGGCAAGTTCCGACTCTTGCTCCCCTGTCAGTTCTACCTTGTCGCGCAGGAAGTAGGCTGTCTCTCCTATTTGCAACAGGTCGGTGGCGAGGATGCGGGTGATTGCGTCAATCTCGCCGGAGCATACAGCCCCGGCGAGTTCTTCGCGTAATCTTTTTATTATTTGTCTCATCTCTTCTATTTGGCAGTGAGTGCTTCGAACAATTTCTCCCACTCATCTGCGAGTGCGGGCATCGAGGGGAATACGTATGAGGCGCCTGCATTGTAGAGAACATCCTCGTGCAGGGGACCTGTATTTACAGCTATTGTAAACAGGTTAGCTGCTACGCCTGCCTGCACGCCCAAAGGGGCATTTTCTACTACTATAGCTTCGTATGGGGCAAATCCTCCGCGCTCCAATGCCAGAAGATAGGGGTCGGGATGGGGCTTGCCTCGCTTAACATTGAAGCTTGTGATTATGTGGTCGGCTGCAAACAGTCCCGGAAAGTTCTCTTCTATGCGGGCAAGCAGGGTGGGGGTGCCCGAGCCTGTTACTATCATGGGTGTCAGTCCGCATGCCTTCACCTTCTTTACCACCTCTATGGCTCCCTGCATACGCGGTGTTTCGGGGTAGGTGGCGAATAGGTCGCATTTTGCTTTGCAAAGACGGTCAATCTCCTCTTGTGATGGGATGGTGCCGAACTGTGCAAGGCTTGCGGTGGTGATGGTGCTGCTGCCTGTGCGGCCTTCGTTCATATATACATCGTGGGGGGTGAAGTTGTATCCTGCCTCCTGCATCACCTGCGACCATGCGCTGGCATGGTAGGGCATGGAGTCGAACAGCACTCCGTCCATGTCGAACAATACAGCACGCAACTGCAAGGCCTTGAGGCCTTGCAGTTGCAGATAGCTGTCTATTTTCTGTTTGTATATAGACATATTTCCTAATTAGAGTCTTGCGCGGATAGCCTTGCTCTCCTCCTCGTAGCCGGGCTTGTCGAGCAGTGCGAACATGTTCTTCTTGTAAGCCTCTACACCGGGCTGGTTGAAGGGGTTTACGCCAAGAACGTAACCGCTGATTCCGCAACCGATTTCGAAGAAATAGATGAGCTGTCCGAGGTAGTACTCGTTGAGCTTGGGTATTGAGATGCGGATGTTGGGTACACCGCCGTCAACGTGTGCAAGCTGTGTGCCGAGCTCTGCCATCTTGTTTACCTCGTCAACGTGTTTGCCTGCGAGGAAGTTGAGGCCGTCGAGGTTCTCCTCGTCAGAGGGTACTGTGAGTGAGCTGTTGGGCTCCTCGATTGAGAGCACTGTCTCGAAGATGGTGCGCTCGCCCTCCTGAATCCACTGACCCATTGAGTGAAGGTCGGTTGTGAAGTCTACCGAAGCGGGGAAGATACCTTTGTTCTCTTTACCCTCAGACTCGCCATAGAGCTGTTTCCACCACTCTGATGTGAAGTGGAGTTTGGGCTGGTAGTTTACGAGAATCTCTATCTTCTTGCCTGCTGCGTAAAGAGCGTTACGTGTAGCTGCATACATTGCTGCGATGTTCTCTGTGAAGGGAACTGTGGGGGCTGTTGCCTTCTCCATGTCCTGTGCGCCGCCAACGAGTGCTTCGATGTCGAAGCCTGCGATGGCAATAGGAAGGAGACCTACGGGAGTGAGTACAGAGAAGCGACCGCCTACGTTGTCGGGGATGATAAAGCTCTTGTAACCCTCCTTGTTGGCTGTGATGCGTGCTGCACCCTTAACTGCATCGGTGATGGCTACGATTACCTTGCTTGCCATCTCCTTGCCGCGCTGATCCTCGCACTGCTTCTTCAAGAGACGGAATGCAAGCGCTGTCTCTGTTGTTGTTCCCGATTTAGAGATGTTGATTACACCGAATTTCTTGTCCTTGAGGAAGTCTGTGAGTTCGCTGAGGTAGTCCTCGCTGATGTTGTGTCCTGCGAAGATTACTGTGGGGTTCTTCTTGTCGCCGATGAAGGCTGCGAAGTTGTTGCTGAGTGCCTCGATGATGGCGCGTGCGCCGAGGTAGCTGCCGCCGATACCTGCTACTACAACTACTTCGCAGTTCTCACGCATTACCTGTGCTGTTGCGTTGATTTCGCCGATGAACTCTTTTGTTATTGATGAGGGAAGGTGCAACCAACCGAGGAAGTCGTTGCCGGGGGCTGTGCCCTCTTCCAATGCTTTCTGTGCTGCTGCTACTTTGCTCTCGTATGCAAGGATTGTCTCCTCTGATACGAAGCCTTTTACTTTGTCAATGTTTAATGCAATATTTTTCATTTCTTTTATGGAATAAATGTTTTTCTTATTTGAATGAATCTGTCAACAGTTTAATCTCTATTACAGGTGAAATACCCTCATAGAGTATATTGTAAACGGCATCGATGATGGGTGTGTTTATGCGGTAGTGCTTGTTTATCTCCTTTATGCACTTTGCGCCGTAGTATCCTTCGGCTATCATCTCCATCTCTATCTGTGCGCTCTTCACGGAATAGCCTTTACCAATCATCGTTCCGAAGATGCGGTTGCGGCTGAAGTTTGAGTAACCGGTTACAAGCAGGTCGCCCAGATAGACCGAGTCGTTGATGGTGCGGCTGATGGGGTGCACAACATTTATGAAACGGTTCATCTCTATCACTGCGTTGGACATGAGCACAGCCTGGAAGTTGTCGCCATATTTCAGACCGTTGCATATTCCGGCTGCGATTGCATAGATATTCTTGAGCACCGAACCGAATTCTATGCCTACAACATCTTCGCTGACAGAGGTCTTTATGAAGTTGTTGGCGAGTTTGGCTGCAAACTGTGTGGCATGGTCTATGTTGCTGCATCCGACTGTCAGATAGGAGAGACGTTCCAATGCAACCTCTTCGGCATGGCAGGGACCTGCCATCACAGACAGATTGTCGTAGGGCACTTTGTATACCTGATGGAAATACTCCGAAATGATAAGATTCTCATCGGGTACTATACCCTTGATGGCATTTACTATGAATTTGTCGCGCAGGTCCTCTTTGAGCTTCTTCAGGTGGCTCTTTATGTAGGGCGAGGGTGTTACGAATACCAATATGTCCGATTCGCGTGCAACCTTGTTGATGTCCGACGAAAAGTTTATGCGGTTGGTATCGAATCGTACCGATGACAAATATGCGGGGTTGTGTCCCAAGCGTTTGAAATCTTCGATACGGTCGTCGCGACGTATGTACCAGTTTATCTTCTCTACGTTGCTGAGGAGTATTTTCGCTATGGCTGTCGCCCAGCTGCCACCTCCCATTATCGCAACGGTTGCATTGGTTAGTTCCATAGTAGATGTTTTTGGGGTTATATATTGAACGGCTGTTTGCTTATGCAAGTTTTTCGATCCACTCTGTTACATCGTTTACAGAGGGGGTGGTGTAGCCGAGTTTGTATTTCTTGTTTATGCCGCCAATCTCCTGCTGTATCTTCTGGGCGTTGCCGTCCTTGAGGTCGCTTACGAGATTGTATCCGGCTTTCTGCAATACGGGTACCCACTCTTCGGGAATGCCTATTGCGGTGAATGCCGATGCAGGGTCTTTGGGTATTTTCTTTTCGGGGCGCATCTGAGGGAAGAAGAGAACCTCTTGAATGGCTACCTGTCCTGTCATGAGCATGGCGAGACGATCCATACCTATACCCATACCTGATGTGGGGGGCATTCCATACTCCAGTGCGCGTACAAAATCCTGGTCGATGAACATTGCTTCGTCATCACCCTTTTCGCTCAGACGCAACTGCTCCTGGAAGCGCTCGGCCTGGTCGATGGGGTCGTTGAGCTCGCTGTATGCGTTGCAAAGCTCCTTGCCGTTAACCATAAGCTCGAAACGCTCTGTGAGTTCGGGGTTCTCGCGGTGGCGCTTGCACAAGGGGGACATTTCGATAGGATAGTCGGTGATGAAGGTGGGCTGTATGTAGTTGCCCTCGCAGAACTCGCCAAATATCTCGTCGATGAGCTTGCCTTTACCCATTGTCTCGTCAACCTCCATCTTAAGCTCCTTGCAGATTGCAAAAATCTCCTCTTCGCTCTTGCCGTTGAGGTCGTAGCCTGTGAACTCCTTGATGGCTTCGAGCATGGGCACGCGGCGGAAGGGGGCTTTGAAGCTGATGGTGTTGTCGCCAACTTTCACTTCGGTTGTGCCGTTTACATCGAGTGCAATCTTTTCGAGCATCTGCTCTGTGAAGTTCATCATCCAGTTGTAGTCCTTGTAGGCTACGTATATCTCCATGCAGGTGAATTCGGGGTTGTGTGTGCGGTCCATACCCTCGTTGCGGAAGTTCTTCGAGAACTCGTATACGCCTTCGAAACCACCGACGATGAGTCTCTTCAGATAGAGCTCGTTGGCAATACGCAGATAGAAAGGTATGTCGAGCGCATTGTGGTGTGTGATGAAGGGGCGTGCCGCTGCTCCGCCGGGGATTGACTGCAATACGGGGGTCTCTACCTCCATGTAGCCTTTAGAATTGAAGAATTCGCGCATTGAGTTGTATATCTTGTTGCGCTTGATGAATATCTCCTTTACATCTTCGTTTACAACGAGGTCTACATAACGCTGGCGGTAGCGCAATTCGGGGTCTTCGAACTTGTCGTATGCTACGCCGTCCTTGTACTTGACGATGGGCAGGGGGCGTATGCTCTTGGAAAGCACTGTGAGTTCCTTAGCATGTACGGTAATTTCGCCTGTCTGTGTGCGGAATACGAAACCTTTGATTCCTACAAAGTCGCCGATGTCGAGCAGACGCTTGAACACTACGTTGTATCCGTCCTTGTTTTCACCCGGGCAGATGTCGTCGCGTGTAATATATACTTGCACGCGGCCTTTTGAGTCCTGAAGTTCGATGAATGATGCCTTGCCCATTACGCGGCGGCTCATCATGCGGCCGGCAATGCACACTTCGCGGGGTTCGTCCTCGTCCTTGAACTCTGCAAGGATGTCTGTAGAGAAGGCATTAGTGGGATATTCGGCTGCGGGGTAGGGTTCTATGCCCATGTTGCGCAGTTCGTTGAGTGATTCGCGGCGGAAAATTTCCTGTTCGCTTAGTTCGAGTATATTCATTGTTATATATGTTTTTCGTTTATACTATTTTCTTGAAATAATCTATTGTGCGTTGCAAGCCTTCGGTCAATTGTATTTCGGGCTGCCATCCGCCAAGTTCGCGGCGTGCGACTGTGATGTCGGGCTTACGCTGACGGGGGTCGTCCTGAGGCAGAGGCTGGAATATTATCTTCGACTTGGAGCCTGTGAGTTCTATTACCTTTTCGGCAAGTTCGAGCATGGTGAATTCTCCGGGATTACCGATGTTGACGGGGCCGGTGAAACTGTCGCCGGTGTTCATCATTCTTATCATGCCTTCGACAAGGTCATCGACATATTGGAAACTGCGTGTCTGCTTGCCGTCGCCGTAGATGGTTATGTCCTCACCGCGCAGTGCCTGCACTATGAAGTTGGATACCACGCGACCGTCGTTCATGCTCATTCGCGGACCATAGGTGTTGAAGATGCGCACAATCTTTATGCGCAGATTGTTCTGTCTGTGGTAGTCCATGAAGAGTGTCTCGGCGCAACGTTTACCCTCATCGTAGCACGAGCGGATGCCTATGGGGTTGACATTGCCCCAATAGCTTTCGACCTGCGGGTGGATGGTGGGGTCGCCGTATACTTCGCTTGTGGAGGCTTGCAGTATCTTTGCGCGTACCTGTTTGGCGAGTCCGAGCATGTTCATTGAGCCTATCACGCAGGTCTGTATGGTCTTCACCGCGTCGTACTGATAGTGTACGGGCGATGCGGGGCAGGCGAGGTTGTATATCTCGTCCACTTCGGCTGTGTAGGGCTTTGTGATGTCGTGGCGCACAAGTTCGAAGTGGTCGTTGCCTATGAGGTGGCGTATATTGTCTTTACTGCCTGTAAAGTAGTTGTCGAGGCATATCACATCGTTGCCTTCATTAAGAAGACGCTCGCACAGATGCGAACCGATGAAGCCTGCTCCTCCTGTTACAAGTATTCGTTTCATTGTCTCTATTTCTTTATATTAAAACTGCCTGAGCCTATCATGTTGCCGTCGGCAAAGATCTGTACTTTGTAGGTACCTGCCTGCAGGAATTCCTCTATGTCCCAATAGACATTTACCTGTTGCTCTTCGCCGTTGTATTCGATGTATTTCTTTATCGAATATTTGAGCTCCTTGTTCTCGTAGGTGAAGAGGTCGCCGGCGTTCTTTGCAAGTACATCTTCGTCGGGCTTAAGAATGCGCACGTAGATTGTCTTTTCGCCTGTCTCTGTGGTGATGTTCTTGGCTATTGTGAAGCCTATGGCTATCTTCTTGGCATCCTTTATCTTCTTTGCTTCCTTGCCGTTCTTCTTCAGCGGGGTGAAACTGATGCCTATCGCGTCGAGCTGTGATGCAAGTGAGACCTTCTTGGTGAGGTTCTCTTTTTCCTCTTCAATCTTGTCTATCTTGCGCGATGCTTCGCTGTAGCGGGCTTTTACTCGTTTGTTCTCTTTCTGGAGCTCTTCGTTGAGTCTGTTGAGCGAGTCTATCTGCACCACGTAGCTCTTTAGTACGGCGCGTACGGTTTTGAGCTCTTTTTTGAGGCGTGTGATTTCAGCGGCATCGGTGGCTTTTGTCTGTCGTAGCTCTTCGAGCAGTTGCTGGGTTTTCAGCTTCTCCTGTTCGAGCTTGTCCTGCAAAGAGTCGTTGGTGATGCGTATCTGAAGTTCGTCGTACTGTGTGGCAAAGCTCGAATATTCGTTTTCGAGTTCTTCCTTTTCGAGTGCGAAGAGTTCCTGCATCTCTACGTTCTGCTTGCGGCTGTCCATGAGCATTACGCCGAGTATGATTGCGGCAATGAACAGTGCTGCCGATACTGCGATGAATGTTATTTTTTGTTTGTCTAATGCCATTTGTTTCAAATGTTTAGTTCGACAATTTCTTTATGTTCTCTTTGAGCATTGCTATCTTTTCGTTGGCGTCGGACTGTTTCTTCTTTTCGGCCTCGATGATTTTTTCGGGTGCCTTGCCTACGAAATTGGGGTTGCTCAATTTGGCTTCTACCTTTTTGAGGAAGCCTTCGAGATAGGTAAGCTCTTCCTGCAATTTGGCAATTTCGGCATCTTTGTCGATAAGGCTGCCGAGGGGTACTGCGTACTCTGTGGTGCCTACACGGAATGATGCTGCTGCGCTGTCGGCTGTTGCCACGTAGTCGATTGATGTCAGTTCTGCCATTTTTGCGAGTATGCTCTCCATGCCCTTTACGGGTGCATCGCCCACAATTTGCAGTGTGAGGGGGGTGCGGGGAGAGATGTTCTTCTGTGTGCGTATGGCACGGATGTTTGTTACAACCTCTTTTGTCGCATTTATTTTGTTTATCAGCTGTTCGTCGCAGGGGCGGAGAAGGTCGCTGATGTTCTGTGTCATAAGGCTTTCGCCATCCTTACGGTCGTAAAGTGACTGCCAAAGCTCTTCGGTGATGAAGGGCATGAAGGGGTGGAGCAGACGCAACAGGTCGTTGAAGAAGCCAAGTGTAGCTTCGTAGGTAGCTGCATCGATGGGCGAACCGTATGCGGGTTTTATCATTTCGAGGTACCATGCCGAGAACTCGTCCCAGAAGAGGGTGTAGACGCTCATGAGGGCTTCGCTTATGCGGTATTTGCCAAAGAGGTCTTCAATCTCTGCTGTCTTCTGTGCGAGTGTGGCCTTAAACCATTCGATGGCAATCGACGAACTTTCGGGCTGTGCTGTTTCTGTGCTTACGTTCCATCCTTTAACAAGGCGGAATGCATTCCATATCTTGTTACAGAAGTTACGGCCCTGCTCGCAGAGTGATTCATCGAAGAGGATGTCGTTGCCTGCGGGAGCGGAGAGCATGATGCCCATGCGCACGCCGTCGGCACCGTATTGTGCAATGAGTTCGAGTGGGTCGGGGCTGTTGCCGAGCGATTTGCTCATCTTGCGTCCCAGCTTGTCGCGTACGATACCTGTGAAGTATACGTTGCGGAAAGGCATGTCTCCTTTGTATTCATAGCCTGCCATAATCATACGTGCTACCCAGAAGAATATGATGTCGGGACCTGTTACGAGGTCGGCTGTGGGGTAGTAGTAGCTTATCTCCTTGTTTCCGGGGTTGCGTATGCCGTCGAACAGCGAGATAGGCCACAACCATGAGCTGAACCATGTGTCGAGGGCATCCTCGTCCTGTGTAAGCTGGTCGGCTGTGATGTTCTCGTAGCCTTCAATCTTCCGGGCAAGTTCAAGAGCCTGTTCTATGTTTTCTGCTACAACGAACTTCTCTTCCTGTCCCTCGGCTGTGGGGAGGAAGTATGCAGGGATGCGGTGTCCCCACCACAACTGACGGCTGATGCACCAGTCCTGTATGTTTTCAAGCCAGTTTTTGTATGTGGTCTTGTATTTTGCGGGGTAGAATTTCAACTGATCCTCCATTACGGGGGGGAGGGCAATGTCGGCAAAGTGCTGCATGCTGAGGAACCATTGCATACAGAGTCGGGGCTCTACGGCTGTGTCGGCGTTGCGCTCGCTGTATCCCACTTTGTTGATGTAGTATTCAACCTTTTCGAGCAGGTCGGCTGCTGCGAGGTCTTTTACAATCTGTTTTCGAACGGCCATTCTGTCCATTCCCACGTACATTCCGGCTGCCTCGCTGATGGTTGCATCGGGGTTGAAGATGTCGATTGTTTCAAGATTGTGCTTCTTGCCCAGCATGTAGTCGTTGGTGTCGTGGGCGGGGGTTACCTTAAGACATCCTGTACCGAACTCAATCTCCACGTAGCGGTCTTCTACTACGGGGATTGTGCGACCTACAAGGGGTACGATTACCTGTTTGCCTTTGAGCCAACTGTTCTTGGGGTCTTTTGGGTTGATGCACATCGCTGTGTCGCCCATGATTGTCTCGGGACGGGTAGTCGCTACCACTGCATAGCGGCGGCCGCTGGCGTCGCGGTGGAGTATCTGGTGCTTTACAGTGGGGTCGAAGGGTGCTTCGGGGCTTAATGTAACTGCATCGCTCTCTTCGCCGTCGGTGCTGCCGGGGGCTTCGTCAACGTAGTATCTGAGGTAGTAGAGCTTGCTCTTC
Organism: Bacteroidales bacterium; assembly: GCA_015060835.1. Lineage (GTDB taxonomy): Bacteria > Bacteroidota > Bacteroidia > Bacteroidales > Bacteroidaceae > HGM04593. The sequence goes on along the minus strand of SUXT01000034.1, from coordinate 7,893 downwards.
TCCTCTTCGTGGTTTACCTCTTCGTTGCTGAGGGCTGTCTGGGCTTTGGGGTCCCAGTTTACCATGCGCAGACCACGGTAGATGAGGCCTTTGTTGTAGAGGTCGCAGAATACTTTTATTACGCTTGCGCTACGTGTCTCGTCCATTGTGAACGATGTGCGGTCCCAATCGCACGATGCACCAAGCTTGCGCAACTGTTTGAGTATGATGCCGCCGTGCTCTTCGGTCCATGCCCATGCGTGTTTGAGGAACTCTTCGCGTGTGAGGTCGCTCTTCTTGATGCCCTGCTCGGCAAGTTTCTTTACAACTTTGGCTTCTGTGGCGATGGATGCATGGTCTGTGCCGGGTACCCAGCATGCGTTCTTGCCCATCATGCGGGCATGGCGTATGAGTATATCCTGTATGGTGTTATTGAGCATGTGTCCCATGTGAAGTACTCCGGTTACGTTGGGGGGAGGTATCACTATAGTGTAGGGTTCTCTCTCATCGGGTTCGGAATGGAACAGATTGTGCTTCATCCAATATTCGTACCATTTTTCTTCTACTTCAGCGGGATTGTATTTGCTTGCTAAACTCATAGCTATATTCTTTATATTTGTATTTCTGATTTTTCAATTAAAAATTAACTGCAAAGTTAATCTATATTATTAAATTAATTACATTTGCACACGAAAATTTAAGTATTATGCATAGCAGAAGTGATATTTTGGCGGCTTTTGGCCGTTTTTTGGATGTTCTCGACGAACTGCGCGAGAAGTGTCCGTGGGATAGGAAACAGACCAACGAGAGTCTTCGTCCCAATACCATCGAAGAGGTTTATGAGCTTTCCGATGCCTTGATTAACGACAATATTCAGGATGTTTGCAAGGAACTTGGCGATGTTGCCCTTCATGTGGCATTTTATGCCAAGATTGCTTCGGAAAAGGGGCAGTTTGATATGAAGGATGTTTTCGATCGCCTTTGCGAAAAACTTATTTACCGTCATCCTCATGTGTTCGGTTCGGCACAGGCTGAGACTGCGGGCGAGGTGTGCAAGAATTGGGAACAATTGAAGTTGAAGGAGAAGGATGGCAATAAGAGCCTGCTTAGTGGTGTGCCGGTGTCGCTTCCTTCGCTCATCAAGGCTTACCGTATGCAGGAGAAGGCTGCAAATGTGGGCTTCGATTGGGAGAAGAAGGAGGATGTGTGGGATAAGGTTGCCGAGGAATTGCAGGAACTGCGTGTGGAAATTGAGCGTGGCGACAAGGCTGCTTCTGAGGCTGAGTTCGGCGATTTTGTTTTCAGTCTTGTGAATGCTGCACGTCTGTATGGTATAAATCCGGATAATGCTCTCGAATTGACTAACAAGAAGTTTTACAGCCGTTTTTCGTTTGTCGAGCAGCGGGCTAAGGAGCAGGGCAGAGCGCTCAAGGATATGACACTCGGTGAAATGGACGAGTTGTGGAATGAGGCTAAGCGTGTAGAGAGGGGAGAGTGATTATTCCCATATAGCCCTTGCGGGTTACGCTTTATAATTTCATTTATTAGTGTCCGGTAAACGTATTTAAGTCGTTTAAAATTTAATATTTAAATAGCTACAAGCCCCATTTTTTATTAAGACAAAATTAAGTCAATGATTGGAACTCCCTCGCCCTGCGGGCACTCCCTCTTCAAGAGCTAATCTTTGGACACATTTATTTTAATGATTATCAAATTTATTACCTAATTGAACTGTTGTAGGAAATTAACGTTAATTCGATATTGGACACTCTATCCTTCAATAATTTATATAAACTCCTCCTCTTGGATAAGAGGAGGTGGATTCAAAAAACAAAGTTTTTTGAAGACGGAGGAGTTTGAAACTTTTTGCTTGTGTATTCATTCGAACTCCCTCCCCCTTCGGGTACTCCCTCTTATCCAAGAGGGAGAGTTTTATTGATTAAAATTCAATGGTTTAAAGAGTTAAAACTATTCTTTTAGGTATAATATCGCATAATCATTAAAAATTTACCGGACACTAATAAATTTCATTCTTGTTGAACTTCTATGATGATGTAGATCAACAAAAAAAGGTTCCGAAAATTCGGAACCTTTTTTTGTTGAGTATCTGTCGATTACTTCTTAGACTTCTTGTATTCAGCCTTCATTTTCACGAACCAAGCGGGCTCTTTACCGAAGATTGCTTTGAGTTTGGCTGCGTCGAACTTAGCTGTACGGTCATAGTTGAAGATACCATTCTGCTCCTGCTCTACGTCTGTGAGCTGTGTATATGTGTAACCGCTCATGTATTCGAAGCTGAGGAGAGTGTCGGTCAGAGCTGTAAGACGTGTGTAGAACTCGTCAACGCTCTTGGGACCTGTACCGTAACCCCATGTGTTGGCTGCGTACTGCTTGCCTACAACCCATTTGATGCCACCGTACTCGTCGAGGAGGTAGGGCTGACCTGAGTATTTAGCTTCGCGGTCGATGCTCAATGTGGGAACTTCACCCTCTTTCTTGATAGTGAGGCGCTCTTTCAGTTTGGCAGCATCCTGCTCGTAGTTGTGGTATGACCAGATGTCGGTCTTTACATGGTAACCACCTGATGTGTCGTGGCAGGGACGGTAGTCGATGCTCTTTGTGAGGTCATAGATGTCGCTGAGCAATCTGTCGTGGAAACGTGCTGCCTCTGAGTTGCCGGGACGGCCCCATGTCTCGTTGAAGGGAGTCCATGTGATGATTGAGGGGTGGTTGCGGTCGCGGATAACAACCTCTCTCCACTCTGTGAGGAAGTTGCGTGCAGCCACTTCGTTGTTTACGTTTACACCCCAGCTTCCTGCTTCGCCCCATGTGAGGTAGCCGAGCTTGTCTGCCCAATAGTGGAAACGCTCTTCGAATACTTTCTGGTGGAGACGTGCGCTGTTGAAGCCTACGCTCTGGCTGAGTACGATGTCGTTCTTGAGTGCCTCGTCAGAGGGTGCTGTCCATACTCCGTCGGGGTAGAAGCCCTGGTCGAGTACCATGCGGAGGTAGAGGGGCTCGTTGTTGAGGAAGATGCGGTTGCCCTCGATGTGGATTTTTCGCATACCTGCATATGCTGCAACCTTATCGATGATGTTGCCTTCTGCGTCTACTACCTCATATTCAAGGTCGTAGAGGAAGGGGCTTTCGGGTGACCATGTCTTTACTTTCTTCACGGGAACGATTACTGTCATGGGAGCAGAGGCCTTTGCGCTCTTCTTTGCTACCACTTTGTTACCGTCCTTTACTTTGATGTTGAGTGTAAGACCGTCCTCAAGACCGTAGAATTTGGGTTCCATGATGAAGCTGCTGTTGTCGAGGTCGGGCTTTACGTAAACTTCCTGAAGACCTGCGGGTGCTACAGCCTCCATCCATACTGTTTGCCAGATACCTGTTGTACGTGTGTAGTGGCAACCTGAAGAGTAGTAGTTTGTACACTGCTTACCGCCTGTCTGCTCACCTGAGCGGAGGTCGTCCTTGACCCATACGACAACGTTTGCTGTCTCGCCGGCTTTTACATAACGTGTGATATCTACGCTGAATGATGATGAACCACCCCAGTGACGGGCTGCAAGTGCACCATTTACATAGATTGCGCTGAAGTAGTCAACACCACCGAAGTTAAGAAGAATCTTCTTGCCATCCCATGCTGCGGGAATTTCAACAGCACGATGATACCACATAGAGTTGATGAAGTCCTTGTACTCTACGCCTGAAAGCTTGCTCTCGGGGCAGAAGGGTACTGTGATTTTGTTCTCAAATCCCTTTGATTTCTGCAAGCCGCGTGTGAGGCCTGATTCACCAAAGTCGAACACGTATGTCCATGTACCGTTGAGGTTTACCCAATTGTCACGTACGAACTGGGGACGTGGGTGCTCGGGACGGGGAATTGATGTCTGAGCAAACATTGTCGCTGCAAACAGGAATGCAAATAATGCACTGATGAGTCTCATAGTCTTTTTTTATTTAGGTTAATATTAAAATGATTCGTTTCTCGTATGTTGCAATGTTCTGTTTCAGGTTGTCATTATAGCTTTGATGTATATAATGATGCAAATTTGTGCAAAGTTATATAAATTTCAGAAATTTTACCTATTGGAAACGGTTTCTTTGCGTGGACGCATGATTATTCTTGCTCTGTTTCAGATATCTTGTATATATTTTTCAGGTTACGTCCCACACCGTCGTAGTCGAGACCATATCCGACGATAAAGTCGTTGTCGATGTCGAAACACTTGTAGTCTGTCTTTATATCTGTCTGCAGTTTTCCGGGCTTTACGAACAGCGATGCTATGCGTATTTCTGCGGGGTTGCTCTTGGCTATTGTCTTGCATAGGTATTCCATTGTCAAGCCGGTATCTATGATGTCTTCAACTATTACAACAGAGCGACCTTCGATGTTCTTGTCGAGTCCCATGATGTTTTTCATCTTTCCGGTCGAGTTTGTGCCCTCATATGACGAGAGGCGTATGAAGTTTATCTCGCAGGCGATATTTGTTTCGCGCAGAAGGTCGGCTGCAAAGATGAATGCGCCATTGAGCACTACAATGAATAGGGGGTTCTTGTCGGCAAGGTCCTCTCTGATGGAGGTAGCTATTTCGGCTATCCTTGCTTTGATCGTCTCTTCCGATATGTAGATCTTGAATTCTTTGTCTAGTACTCGTATATTTCCCATGTTTCTTTTGTTTTGTTGTGGGCATAATTGTCTAATATGCAAAATTAGTGAAATTTTCCATACGCAGAGTCAATAGGCAAGTGCAAATTTATGAATTTGTTTTAAAAACTCCTCTTTTGTTGTTGAAAAGTTCAGTTTTACTCTTGGATTTATGTTTATTCTACGGCATTTCAAATGCCGGTTACTTTTAAATTAAATGATTATCAAATTTATTACCTAATTGAACTGTTGTAGGAAATTAACGTTAATTCGATATTGGACACTCTATCCTTCAATAATTTATATAAACTCCTCCTCTTGGATAAGAGTAGGTGGATTCAACCGCAAAAGCGTTTGAAGACGGAGGAGTTTGAAACTTTTTGCTTGTGTCTTCATTCGAACTCCCTCCCCCTTCGGGTACTCCCTCTTATCCAAGAGGGAGAGTTTTATTGATTAAAATTCAATGGTTTAAAGAGTTAAAACTATTCTTTTAGGTATAATATCGCATAATCATTTAAAAATTTACCGGACAACAATAATAGAAGATATGTAGTTCCGTAAATTTTAGCTCTTTTCAAACACAAGCAATAAAATAAATCAAGAGCTCGCCGCGCAGCGAGCTCTTGATTTATTTTATTGCTTGATAATAGATATTATTCAGCAAGCTTGTTGTCTGAACCGAGTACGTTCACAATCTTGTGGATGTACTGTTTCTTCATGTTCTCGCGAGCGGGACCAAGATACTTTCTGGGGTCGAACTCTGCGGGCTGTGTTGCAAATACCTCACGAACAGCAGCTGTCATAGCAAGACGGCTGTCGCTGTCGATGTTGATTTTGCAAACTGCAAGCTTAGCAGCCTTGCGCAACTCCTCTTCGGGGATACCGATAGCATCTTTCAATGCGCCACCATATTTGTTGATTGTCTCAACCTCTTCCTGGGGAACTGAAGATGAACCGTGGAGAACGATGGGGAAGCCGGGGAGCTGCTCCATGCAACCTTCGAGTACGTCAAATGCCAAGGGGGGAGGTACGAGTATACCCTTCTCGTTGCGTGTGCACTGCTCGGGTTTGAACTTGTTTGCACCGTGTGATGTACCGATTGAGATAGCCAAGCTGTCGCAACCTGTCTTTGTTACGAAGTCAACAACCTCTTCGGGGCGTGTGTATGTGTGGTGCTCAGCAACTACATCGTCCTCAACACCTGCGAGGATACCAAGCTCACCTTCTACTGTTACGCCATACTTGTGAGCGTACTCAACAACCTGCTTTGTGAGAGCTACGTTCTCGTCGTAGGGGAGGTGTGAACCGTCGATCATTACTGATGAGAAGCCCATGTCGATGCATGACTTGCAAAGCTCGAATGAGTTACCGTGGTCGAGGTGAAGAACGATTTCGGGGTGTGCGCAACCGAGTTCTTTTGCATACTCAACAGCACCTTCTGCCATGTAACGGAGAAGTGTCTGGTTAGCATACTTACGAGCGCCGCTTGATACCTGAAGGATAACGGGAGACTTTGTCTCAACTGCAGCCATGATGATAGCCTGCAACTGCTCCATGTTGTTGAAGTTGAACGCGGGGATTGCGTAGCCGCCTTCCATTGCCTTTGCAAACATCTCTTTTGTGTTTACAAGACCTAATTCTTTGTAATTTACCATTTTATTATAATTTTAAAAAGTAAAAATTCTATAAATCTTTGCAAAGATAATAATTTATTTTATTCTACGGTGTCAGATTGGGTAAAAGTTTGTTCCATGCAGTGAATTATTGTTCATATCCTTTCGTGAAAGCATGAAGTGCTTCGTTTATAAAAAGTATAAATAAAAATCTCCTTTCCTTCTAATAATACAACAATAAGCGGCTGCTTTCAGATTTTCTTCATATTTTTGTACTTACATATTTTTAGGTAAATAAGCAGTAAACAAAAATAATTATGCGAGTAGCGATATATGGTGCCGGTTCATTAGGCACTATTTTGGGTGCTTTTATAAGCAAGGCCGGTGTGCCTGTGGAGTTGATTAACCGTAACAAGGCTCATGTGGAGGCTCTTAGAGAACATGGTGCCAGGGTAGTTGGAACAATGCAGTTTACCCAACAGGTGATTGCCTACACACCGGACGAAATGAATGGAGTGTATGATATACTGTTCCTTATGACCAAACAGCAGCATAACAGCGAGGTTGTAGAGATGTTGAAGGGTTTTCTTGCTCCTGACGGTGTGTTGGTAACTTTCCAGAATGGCCTTCCCGAGGTGGGCATAGCTGCCATTTTGGGTGAGGAACGTGTTCTTGGAAGTACTGTGGCTTGGGGTGCAACCCTACAGTCGCCCGGTGTATGTGAACTTACAAGTGAACCGGATGCACTCTCTTTTTCATTAGGAGCAATATCGGAAAAGAGAAGTAAACATTTTGGTAAGGTCAAGGAGTTGTTGGAGTTGATGGGCAGTGTGGATGTCGAAGAGAACTTTTTGGGTACTCGTTGGAGCAAACTTCTGATCAATGCCTCTTTTTCGGGAATGAGTGCTGTGTTGGGTTGCACCTTCGGCGAAGCTGCCGGGCCGCGTGAGTCGCGTCGGGTGGTGCAGGCCCTTATAAAGGAGTGCATAGATGTGTGCAGTGCCGGCGGCATACGTATCGAGCCTGTTCAAGGAAAGGATATTGTCAAGCTGCTTGATTATAAAAATGCGTTTAAGCGTGCCTTTTCGTTTTTTATAATTCCTATTGCCATAAGAAAACATGCAAAACTTAAGGCAAGTATGTTGCAGGATCTTGAAAAGGGCAAACTTACCGAAGTGGATGCCATCAATGGTGCTGTTTCGGAATTTGGCAGGAAGGTCGGGGTTTCCACTCCTGCCAATGATATGGTTGTGGATATCATCCATAAAATTGAAAAGGGAGTGCTTTCACCCGGTTTTGACAATCTGAAATACTTTGGAATATAATATATAACGGTTCTGAAAAATTCGCCTTTGTTCCGGCATTTGATTGCATGAACAAAGGCGATTTTTTTTTTGATTCTAAGAAGCTGTTTGAATTTTTATTAAGACAAAGTCAAGTCAATGATTGGAACTCCCTCGCCCTGCGGGCACTCCCTCTTCAAGAGCTAATCTTTGGACACATCTTTTAGCTGTTACATCTTTGCTAATCTCTTTTAAATGTGAAACTTAAAAAAGCTGTCCCTCTTAAAGGGGGGCAACGCGGAATGGAGCGTTGCTTGCGACGACGGAATATTTATATTCCCAAAGGAGTGCCGAACGCATGTGA
>SUXT01000033.1 GCA_015060835.1 Bacteroidales bacterium | reverse complement strand
CTTTGGAAAGCTAAAGCTTTCGTCGTCGCAAACATTGCTTATTACGCAATGTCCCCTTGAAGGGCAGGAACTTTTTAGAATAGTTTTTTATCCATTGAAGGATGGGGTTGTACTTTTTAGGTATAATATCGCATAATCATTAAATAATTTAACATAATTTATTGCAAAAAGTTTACATGGCGGTGAACAAAGGCGCAGTGTTGGTTGTTATATTTACAGCACATCATTTACAAAATAATAAACAAACGAAATGAACGAATATTTCCTCGATAGGCTTGTGGAGCCCATCCCCATGTTGCGGCGAACGTGTTACCGCTACGTTGTAGACCACAACAAAGCAGACGATCTGTTGCAAGAGACATTGGTGAAAGCAATATACAACCGCAATAAGTATGTCGAAGAGGGTAAGTTCCATGCATGGCTGTCGGTTATCATGGCAAACACATACGAGAATTGCCGCAAGGAGGCTGCACGCATGGTCGCGGGCATCGACTGCTCGGCTGAGGGTGCATTACCGCACTGTTGCACTTACATAGACAACCGCTATGAGTATCGCAATATCATTGAACAGATACGTTACCTGCCGCCGATGTATCGCACACCGTTCATGCTCTATGTCGAGGGCTATAAGTATGAGGAGATTGCCGAGATACTCGGTATTTCTGTAGGAACGGTAAAGAGCCGTATTTTCACTGCACGCGAGAAGTTGAAAGCTATGCTTGGAGATATTTATTAGAGTTGCTTCCTCTGTGTTTTTAAAGAGAGCAAGGCCTTGCATCGATGGATGCAGAGTCTTGCTGTGGTGGTTTGTGGCTATTTGAGAAAGTGGCAAAACTTAAAACGTTGCTGCATTATTACTTATAGATGGCTGACATACAGTCAAATACAATATTCTTATTGTATCAAAGTGTTTGTTTCGCAAACTTAAAATATTGCTTCTCCTATATCTTTGTGAGCAAAAAAGATTATGGGAAAGACAGAAGAAAACGACAAAAGCAATTTAAAGCTAAAAAGTGTATCAAAGCCCGGCGGCTCTTTCGGGATTCATAGTCTCAACAATTTCAGGGAAGTGGGTAGCTACACGTGGATAGCCAGAGAAATAACCGATGAGATGGGATTCCCCGATTGTGTGAAGGACACTGACGACTGCCATTGTTGTGAAGGACAGTTGTTTGTTCTGCGCCATGGAGGAACAGAAGAGACAAACCAATCGACAGATTCATTCGGTCAAGTACTCACTATGATAAACCACGAAACGGGCAATACCAACATCTTTACAAGAGCAGTACATCCTTTAGATAGCAACGAGTGGCAACCGTGGCAGATGGTTGCTACCGGTGATCCAAAACTGATTGCCGAGAACAATAGTATAAATGAAGTACTCAGCGCATTGCGTCAGCAAGTAGAAAATGATAGCAAACGCATTGAAACAGCTGAGAATTCTCTGCTTGCGAGCGCCACTGTACGTTTCGACCGCATTGAGGAGAACGAAACTACTATCAATGCTGGAGAAATTGACTCTACTCCTACTGCCATCGTCTACTACAAACCTACGAACAAGTTTGTTGCCGCTGACAGCGCTGGCAACTATTGGGATGCCTGGGATGGTATGGAGGCTTACATGAGTGGCGACAAGATAAGGGAGGATAAGGTGTATTTGTGTGGCTCTATTGCTTATACATGGGACGGCGCGGGATTTTCAAATTGTGTTTCCGAGGAGTTTGCAGAAGTGTATGCAGAAGTAAGGAAAACTATGCTAGAATTCGGCAAACCTATAGTTGATGTATTCGAATCTAAGTTGAATACTGTTGAACATACAGTTTATTTTGATGCAAAAGCTGCCGCCGAAATAAAAATAAAATTGGAATTATCTACTGCTTACACGGGTAGCGAAATAAACATATACATTAAAGATAGTGCTCTTGCCACAAATAAATGGATTGGAAAGATTTCAAACAGCGGGAGGAATGTAATCTGCAATCATATCATTGAAGCAGATTCAAAAGACGCTTATATTTTTTATAAAACAGGAAGTAGTGGAAAGGGCTTGACTTTCACAGCTACAATAGAGCAGATAAATTCATTGCAAACTCGTATAGAAGATGTGCATGAATGTGTGAATACGTTAACGGAACGTATTGAGGCTGTAGAATATGGAGTTACAGAAATAGGAGGTAAACTGAAAGAATATAAGACTGTAGAAAGGACAGGGACAGAATTCGGTTTTATTAACAAAAACGGTCAACTTAGCGCTTCGGGTTGGCTTGCCGTAGACTATTATAATATCAGCGACGACAATTCGGGGTATAAGGTTACTACTGACATAGAAGGGACAACAGGAGTCTATGCTTTGCACTTTTTCGGCGATTCGGATGCTTATCTCGGATATGCAGATACTTCTGCGACAGTACTTGATGAGTTTTTATTTGCTATTCCTTATGGTACTATAAAAATTGCGGTTAACCGTAAACTGAATGATGATTTTTCCAAACTTTCTATAGGCACTGATAGTTCAATTACTAGTTTGTCCGACAGAATAGCGCTAATAGAAAAAAGTGCCGTTCTCGGCAAAAAGATTATTGCTTTGGGCGACAGTATAACAATGATTAAGGACGACAACAACAAGAGTTACATAGACTATATTACCGAGATGACAAATTCGGTTGCATATAATGCCGGTGTTGGAGGCAGCCGTTTCTCTATTGTAGAGGAATGCTTTTTTATCAAGTTTACATCAATTCCACAGTACAGCGGACAGGTTACAATAAAGGGTGCTGACGGAATTCCACCTGTTATATTTGATGTGGTTGCGGGTGATGGTACTTATACTGTGGCAGGTAAGTTTTTTGAAGCTCTCAGGTCTCTTGCCAATGGTGATATATTGGCTTACAACATTGTAGGTAATGAGGTGACTGTCCGCAACTGGAGCGGTTCTCAAACTCCTGTGGATATAAGCAAGATAGTATGTGAGAATGCAGTCGGTGTAGTCATCGAAGCGCGGAAAAACAAGTATGGTATGTTCGAGACTTTCATATCAGACTATATTGCTTATTCGAATTTAGAGATTCCTTGCATGGCTTATGGCTTCATCACTGGTGATTGGCGCTGCCAGCGTCTTGCTGCCGAATATCTCGATAGTAATGGTTCGAGTGGATGGACTGCGAAGATTGATACCTTTTCAAGTGTTGATATCGGCGAAATCGACATTGTTACTGTCTTAGGTGGCGCCAACAATTATGCGCGCACGGATTGGGGCGAAAGTGACGACTATAGCCAATGTACCATGTCGGGAGGCATCAACACCATTATCAAAGAGTTTCTGACGGCGAATCCGAATTTGAAGATTGTATTTTTTACTACTATCCCCAAGTATTTCGGCGAAGACCTTGCGAACTGGGACGACACCCTATGGTGTGACAATTACATCACCGAGAAACACAACAAAACTTATCCAGAACTGATTGCCAAAGTTACTGAAGTTGTGAAACGTAACCACATTCCTATATATGATTTATACTATAATATGGGCTGGAATAAGTGGAACTTTCGTGAGTTCTTCAGAGATAATGACGGAGCACACCCCTATAAAGGTCTTAAATGGATTGGCGAAAAAATTGTAAAGTGTATTTCGTGAATATGACAAGACCAAGAAGTATACACACTTCTTGGTCTTGTCATATTCATATGTTATCAGTCTTTTATTTACATCCTATTCTATAAAGATATTTCACATACTTCTCGGCAACTTTGTCCCAAGTGTAATTTTCTGCTACTTTATTGTAATTAACGGCACAGTATTCATTAATTGTTCCTTTGTTTTCAATACAATAATGTATAGCATTTATTAAGTCGTCTGTGTTTTCCGGTCTCACATATACAGCATCGTTACCCAATAGTTCTCTGTTAGCATCAATATCAGAAGCAATGACGGGTAATTTATAGCTCATTGCTTCTAATAACACGATAGATAATCCCTCTATAGTTGAAGGAATACAAAACGTATAAGCATTACGTAATAAGCAATCTTTGTCTGCACCATGAACCGCCCTGGTAAAAATAATATTTTCATTATCAGAAGCCAATTCATGTAATAACTCTACGTATTTTTTTCCTCCAATACCGCTACCTGCAATAACTAACTTATATCCGTAATCCTTACATTTTTTATATGCCCGTATAAGATAATCGGGATTCTTGTCTTGCACAAGACGGCCCATAAAAAGGAAATATTTTTTTGGTACAAGGTTATACCTTTGCATTATATCCGATTCACTTCCTGATACATCGGGCAATACAACGGCAGTAGGTATTGTGACTGCGTTACGGTTATATTTTTCTAAAAAATATTTTGTTTGTCCATCGCTGCACATTATGAGGTTTCTATTCATATAGGCAGTAACCTTCTCCATGAATTTCATTATCTTTTGTTGTTTAGGAGAGTATTTACTGCGTTGCCATTCAAGACCATGTCCCTGCATTAAACTCTTAACACCAAACAAATGAGCCAACCAGCACCACAAAGACGGCGGCCATGCATTATAGTGTATAATGCTAACGTTTTTTTCTTTAAGCAATGTACGAACAGTCGCTTTTAAAGAAAGCCAGGGTTTACACAGAAAATGGCTTTTAATTCCTTTTTGATGAATAACTTTTACGCCATTCCATACAACAGTCTCATTCCTATTGCTTTCGCAATAAACAATAACCTCATGGCCGAGTTTATATAATTCGGTGGAAATGTGTGCCATATAAGACTCAATACCACCTATTAAATGTATATCTCGACCACCGATAAAAACAATTTTCATACCCAGGAAACTTTAAATCTTAGTAATTTTAATGCATAATCGATGTAGCTATTTGAGCAATAGCTTTAGAATGTACAATACGCAATGGATAGGTGAAATCTATAGCAAGAACCACTTATTGCGTTTATTTAAAAGTTTTAGCTTTGTTTGTGGGGTAAGAATACTAATTAAATGGTTGTATAGTATTCTGCTTATTATGACAATTATTAGATGGAACAAATAGAAATGATTGTTCTACATCCATAATCAAAATATAACTTTAGCTGTTCCTTAATTTATTTAAGAATAACGAGAATATATATCAATACAAGGATAATTGACGAAGAAACGAACAGCATGAATTAGATTGCAAATAATGTCAATTGATTTTAAAGAATAGTATGAAACAGAATTTATTTAGTTGCTTTATAATCAGAAATTGTTTTATTATAAAGTTCTATAAGTCTATTATAATAATACTCTTTGCCGAATTTTTCGTCTGCAAATCTTTTGGCACTCTCTTTCATTACATAATACTCATTTTCGCTTATTGCATTACAACGGTCTATAACCTTTGCGAGTTCGTCTGCATTACCCGATTCAAATTTATATCCCGTTTTTCCTTCATCTATAATTTCGGGGATACCACCAAGATTAGCTCCTATAACAGGAGTTCTCAAAGTATATGATTCGATTATCGTCATCGGGTTGTTTTCGTAGCATTCTGATGGTACGCATACAAATTTTGCGCCACGAACCAAATGGAACAGTTCCTTACCGGTCTTGAATCCGAGAAATTCTATGTTGTCGCATCCTTTCTCTTTGCAGAATTGCTTTAATTCTCCCTCAAGCGGGCCTGTGCCGACAATCTTAAGAGGAACTTTCTTTGTGGAGAAAGCCTCGATAAGAGTCTTGATGCCCTTTTCGTATGAGAGTCGTCCGTAAAAAAGGAAGTAGCTGTCAAATGTATCAATCGAGTCGTCGACCTCATTGAGTACCGCTGCATCTTGGAAATTGTACATTGTTACACATCTTTTCTCGCTGAAGCGGGGCTGATACTGCAAATGCTTGTTGTGCGAGAAGTTGCTCACGAACATGAATGTATCAATGTTGTCAACCGGATTGAGGAACATGTTGCGCATATACATTTCAGCCGTCATGAGAGTACTCATCACAAGGCTGCCTTTTGAACAGCGGTTCTTTATGCAAAGATAGAACTTCTTTCCTTTGCAATCTTCGCAAACCTCATTACTGCCATTCTTGAATGCATAACCCGGACACACCATGCGATAATCGTGTGCTGTGTGCACGATGGGCACTTTGTACTTTTTCAGCACCTTGAAAATCGAAGGGGAGATACCGCCCCAAAAAAGGTGTATATGTGCAATGTCGGGACGCTCCTTTTTTATAAGCAGTTCCAATTTTTCTACTGCTTCAGGATTATAAAAATAGTTCCTGATAGCTTTCAGTTTGTTTAATACACCTTGAGACTTTGTTCCTACACCCTCCGGGAAGTAGTCCGAACTTTCGCACTCTATATTCTCATCCCATTTTTGGCTGAAATATATAACATCGTGTCCGTGAGCCTTCAGCAGTTCTCCGGTATTTAGAAAAACCACTTCGGCTCCACCGCGGCGATAAAAGAAGTTGTCAATTAAAAGTATCTTCATTAGTGAAAATCTTATACGAGGCCATAGGTCTCAGATTAATAATCGGGATTTTTAAAAAAAACATGCCTGCCGCTTATTCTTTAGGCAGTTCATCCAGATTCCTTTTTCTGATGAAGACACAAGGATTGCCACCCCAAACTTCTCCCTCAGGAATATCTTTTGTTACGACAGAGCCGGCACCAACGATGGAATTCGGTCCTATGGTAACAGAATTGCAGATAATGGTACGTGCACCGATGAAGCTATGATGCTTGATAGTTACGCCACCGCGTCTGAACCAGTCTTTGTCGCCGTTGCAGAAGTTGTTAGGTCGCAGATGGTGAGTCATTATGACGCAGTCCATATTTATTCGCACACACTTTTCCAAGTGAATATCCTCAGGATACAAACTGTCCAGTTTGGTTCCGTGTCCGATGAAACCTCCGCCCCATCCGCCGCCAAGTGTAACATCAACGCCGGCGAAGCGCATCAATCTGAAACGTAATGTTCCGCGCATAGGAAGTACGGGCAACAATTTCAACCAAAACATTCTTATAATTCTCTTGAGGGGATATAGTTCTGAAAATTTCATAGCAAATATTATTTTAAGTGTAACTGTTTAATTTGCAACTTCTCTGAAGAGTTTTATAAAGTCCTCTTTCGATGCAGGCTTGTATGTGTTCTCAAAATTGCGCAATTCGACGGCTTTGAGCATTGCTGTTTCAATTGACTCTACATTATCAACTTCGGCAAGATAGCCGTTTTTGCCATCGTTTACAATGCGTTCTATGATGGGGATGCATCGTGTGGCCACAGCCGGTATTCCTATGTACATTGCCTCTATCAATGAATTGGGCAGTCCTTCGGTGCGCGACGGCAGTACATAGCAGTTTGCGTTCTTCACCCACTTGTAGGGGTTGTTCTGCATGCCTACTAAGTGGATGCAATCCTCCAAGTTGTTGTCTTTTATGTATTTGATTACAGCAGCATCGTAGGGGGCATTTTCGTTGTAAAGGCCAACAAGGTAAAGGTGAGCGTCGGGGCGTTTCTCCTTTACTCCCTTGAATGCTTTTACCAAAGTGTCTTGTGCCTTCATCTCGTTGAAGCGTGATACGTTGACATATATTGTCTGTGAGTCTGCGTCTGTGTAGGGCGATGGCTCCTTGAGGCTTTCTTTAATTCTGTCAACATCTATCGGGTTTTGCAGGGTTACGACCTTATCTTCGGAAATGTTTATTACAGATAGAGTCTCTTGGCGCATCTCTTCCTGTTGGCAGATTATTCTGTCTGCCTTGCTGTATGTCATCTTGACAAGTTGGATTACCGATTTTTTTGAGTTTGTCAAGCCGCTGTTCGATCTTACGATTACTTTGGTGCCAAGTAGTTTGGCGGCTACAATCAGTCGTGCATTTATGTAGTAGAGTGAGCAGAATACAATGTCAGGCTTCTCTACAAATATTTTCCACATTATGCGCAATGTGGCGAAGCAGTATATATTCAAGATGGAAATCAGTGATACTTCATATTCTTTGGGGATGAAATTCACAATATCTCCCAAGTTGCGTCCTACAACTACGAATTTTACTTCAAATTCGTCGGTGGGCAGCATCTTGGCAATATTGATTGTCATTCTTTCAGCACCTCCTACTCCGGCGGCTGTAAAAAACAACACCTTTTTTCTACTCTTTTTATTTTCCATATTTTTATATGTTTTTCTATTTGATTCCTGTGTGTTTACTTTTATAATTTATAAGTTAATTTGTTGGTTCTGTTCTATTGTATTCGGGTACCGCGAACTTGCGGTCGGGAATGTAGCTCCACATTCCATAGAACCAGAAAGCTGTGATGATGGGGGTATCAAACAATATGTATGAAATTAGTGCCATTATCATTATCAATGCAAACAGCCAGCTGCTTTTGTTTGAGAAACTTCTTGCTATGGCTTTCGACGACCTGAATAACATATAGAAGAGTATAAGTCCCCATATTATGCCATACTGCGATAGGATTTTAACCAATCCTCCTGCCAGTGAGAATATCTCAAGGAAGTTTTGCGAGAACCATGAGTTTGTTATTTTGCGTGAGTATCCTAATATGGGATCTTTCAGAAAGTTGTTCCACTCAAAATACATTCCTTGAAACCTGTCGAGTGAGGATCTTGTTCCTTCGATTCCCCTTTGTGAATAGTATTCTTCGAGTACATAGAATTCCTGGTTTATCTCTTCGATATTCGACTTTGCGCTCAGCTTGTCGCCCATGAAGTCCAACTGGAACATGAAGAACATCAATATTGCACCGAAGAATACGGCTATAAAGTTTTCTTTGAATGTGTGTGTCTTTATGTAGAATATAAGGATTGTGATGAATGCTATGGGATATCCGGTTGTGGAGAATGTTGTCAGCAGCGCCAACAGCAGTATTATCAGATTTTTGTTATTTTTTAATGTTATGCCGTTTCTGAGCAGATTGAAGAATATACCTATGCAGAGAAATACAGAATATATGCTGGGTTCAAATGCAGGACCGCTGTTTCGTATTGATCGTTCAGATGAAATATAGGAGTATGCCGGGTCGAACCAGTTGTACAGAAGGAATACGTGGTTACCGCCTCCTGATGATGCTTTTACTTCCGGGAACATATGGAATACCGATGCGGCGACTCCCGGCAACAGCACTTGGAACAGCCATAATGGCAGTGATATTATGGCAAATTTCACCAGTATATCTTCGTATAGGCTGAATAGGGCCTTTCCAAAGACTTGTACGTGTATATATGCTATTATTATGGCGTATATCAAAAAGAAGTTGTAGGAGAAGAATGTAGAACTGAAGTCTCCGTATTTTATTGTGATAAGGACTACCCAGATTAGGAATATTCCAAGTACATTGCCTAATCCTCTGTTGAACCAGCTTATTTTATTGCGATACAGCAGTATGGCGGTCAGGACTATTGGCAATAAGAATGGGAAGGGGTCGCCACTCAAAGAACTTCTCATGCGGAGTGTGCCCGGTGTTAATTGGAATGCGTAGAAAAACATTACAATCATGTAGAGGTATTCAAAGGACCATCGTTTTATTGGCTTCATTCTTTTGCGTATCTTTGAAATATGTTTGAACTGTATATGAAAATTTCTTTTCTTTTCCGACGCGGGTTTGTGTTAGCTATAGCTTTAAAAATTTTATCAAGGTGTCTGAATATGATGTGTATGTGAACAGTCTTTTCATCATTTCTTTTCCTTTTTCGCCAATCTGTGCGGCATCGGAGCGGTTGTTTATTATGTGCTCCATTTTTGCGGCAATCTCATGGGGTGAATTGGGGTTGACCATGTATGCCACACTGTCGTCTATTACTTCTGTAAGGTCGTCTATGGTGGAACATATTGTGGGGGTTGCCGATGCAAGGTATTCGCCTAATTTTGTGGGAAAGCCTTTTGTTTCGTAGTTCTTGTGGGGGGTGAGCATCAAGGCTGTGGCATTCTTCATCAGTTGGGGTATTCTGAATGAGGGGATTGCGCCCATCCATTCGATGGATTGAGGATTTTCGTCTATCAGTTTTTTTACTTTCTGATGATAGGGATCTTTCAGATTCAGCAATGAGGCTATCTTGAATTTATAGTCGGGGTGTGATTCGTGGAACTTCAGGAAGGCTTTGATGCAGTCCAACAGTCCGTCGCGTTCGAGGTTGGCGCCACTGCAACAGAAGAAGTATTTTTCGGATGTGTTGCGCTCTATGTCGAAGCGTTCCATGTCTACAAGTACGGGGAGAAGGTAGCGCTTCTCATCGCTGATGTTGTCAAAAAAGTCGCGGATGCCGGTGGAGATTACTATCACTCCATCGTATTTGGCTGTGTCTTGTTTCAGCTTTTCGGTGGACTCTGCTGTCTTTGCGTATCCGGTGGCTTCTGTTACATCGCGGTAGAGGTTTGCTCTTTTTATTTTTCTGATGAATTGTAGATAACGGGATATGAATTCTGCTCTTGAATATAGCAGTATGCTTTTGTATTTGTAGGCGAAGAGCAACAGATAGGCAAGTTTTATGTATCTGAACAGCAGTAGCAGTGCTCTTTGTGTTGCGGAAATGTTTTTCTCGGAGTAGGGGCGGCCTAAATATTTGAAGTCGATGTTTTTGTATGTACCTTCTTTTTCCTTGTTGTCGCTTTTGCCTATGGCGGGGCCTGCGTAGCATATATAGAGTACCTTCTTCTCTTCGGCAAGGCCTTTTGCATAGCTCAGTATGCGGTTGGTGGCTGCTTGTCCGTAGGGGAAGGGCTCGGCGGTTACTATTATAAGGTCGTATCTTTTCATATACTTCTCTATCTTTTTAATGTTTAAGGCTTTATTGTCATGCTTCTCCTGATTCTTTTATCTTGACCAGTTTTTTGTAGTAGTATAACATTATTATCAGGTAGACGATGCCTGTGGTTATTCTGGCATACGCTGCTCCGCAGGCGCCGAAGTGGGGTATAAATAGCAGGTTACCTATCAGTGTCGTCAGTCCTACGGCGAATGATGCGTTGCGCAGTTCTTTTCCCCAGCCGTTTGCTTGCAGGAAGCGATTGTAGAAGTCTGATATTCCGTAGAAGAATACTGCTATGCAGAGGAGGAAGTTGATTTTTATTACAGGTTCGAATTCTTTGTCGTAGAAATAAGTGATGAATGATGGTACAAGCAACCAAAGAGCTAATACTGAACTTATGCTCAGTATGAGGGTGGTGTTTATGAGTTTGCGCGAAATTCTCTTTGCGCTTGAGAATGAGCGGTAGTGTGTGGTGGCTATTGTACTGGGTATGAATGTCAGCGGTTGTGAGAACGTTATTGCAAGTGAGTAGAAGCCTACTTCGGTGTTGTTTATTCCGAATACGCTGATGAGTATTTCTGTCAGGTGTGCGAAGCCTATTGCGAAGAGTGCGCCGAAATACACGTTGAGACCGAATTTTTTATTCTGATTGTAAACTTCGCGTAACTGTGTTTTCCAACTTCGAAGGGTGGGCTTTACTTTAAAGGTTACGTATAGGTATAGTATAAATTGTGTAAATGTGTATAGCGAGAGTATTATGAGCAATCGGTCGGAGGATACTTCGTTTGCGTAGAAGTATAGTAGAGCTACTACTGCCAAATTTATCAATTTGGGGTATAGTCGTAGTTTGGCGAGCAACCCTATTTGGTTGTCGGCGGGCAGGATGGTTTCGTATAGGTTTCCCCATAGATAGACGAATCCGAATGGTATTACGGAGGTGAAGAATGCGGTTAATCCTTTTTCGGCTATGTTGGAGTCGTAGCGTATGAATAGTAGCAGACCTATGGACATGAGTACGAACAGGGCTGCGAGTATTATGTGCATCGCTCCATAGAAACTGCGTGTTTCTTCTCTGTTTTTGCTTAGTATGATGGCTCTGTTGCCTGCTTGGAAAAAGCCGAATGTGGCAAACAATACACCAAAATTGAATACACTACAGATGAATTTGTAGTCGCCAAACAATTCTGCACCCATATATCGGGTTACCAATATGTTGGTTACAAGTCCTAATGGTATCCCTAATATGTTGACGGAGAATAGCGAGGCTATTTGTCTTACAGACTTTCTTTGCCAAATTTCGTCTATCTTGTCTTTCAGTTTCATCGTTTGCTCGTTTTTTCCGGTGTTATTTGTTTTTTATCTGCTGCTTGGTTTTTGCCAAGCAGCAGATGCTTTTTTGTGTGGGGCTTTCGCTGTTATACTTTTTCGAAGTATGTATCGGGACGCTGTGGATCGAAATTCTCGTTACACCAAATGAATGTAACAAGTTCTTCGCTGTCTGATAGGTTTATGATGTTGTGCGAGTAACCGGGGATGGTCTCTACAACTTGTATGTTGTCGCCGTTTACTTCGAATTCTATTATTTCGTCGCTTCCGTGTTTGCGCTGCTGTATGAGTCCGCGACCGTGTACGACTACGAATTTTTCTATTTTTGTGTGGTGCCAGTGTTGGCCTTTTGTTATGCCGGGTTTTGATATGTTTACGGCGAATTGTCCGTTGTGCTCGGAACGTATCAGCTCTGTGTAGCTGCCTCGCTCGTCTACGTTCATTTTTACAGGGTATATGAACTTTTCAGCGGGTAGATAGCTGATGTATGTCGAGTAGAGGGCTTTTTCAAAGGCATTGCTTGATGTGGGGACAGCAAGTGTCCGAGGCATTTCTTTGAATTTGTTGAGTAGTTCTACTATTTCGCCTAATTTAACTGAGTGTACTGTGGGTACGTAGCAGTATTGTCCGTCGCGATGTTCTTCGCCCGCGAGTGCTGCTATCAGTTCGTCCACTACATCGTCTATGTAGCAGAGGCGCATTTGTACATTGGGGTCGTTTACCTGAATGGGGAGGTCATTTGCAATGTTGTTGCAGAATGTGGCTACTGCGCTGTTGTAGTTGGGGCGGCACCATTTACCGAAGAGGTTGGGGTATCGGTACACAAGGACTTTTGCTCCGGTTTCTGCGGAGTAGTCGAACATTAGTTGCTCGCCTGCGCGTTTGCTCTCGCCGTAGGGGTTGTCAAGTTCTGCCTGTATTGATGAACTTATCATCACGGGGCAGTTGTTGCCATACTTTTTGAGCGTGTTAAGCAGGGTTGATGCGAAGCCAAAGTTACCTTCCATAAATTCTTTGGGATCTTGGGGGCGGTTGACACCGGCCAGATTGAATACAAAATCAGCGTTTTTGCAATATACCTCAAGTTCGGCGGGGTCGCTGTCTATGTCGTATTCGTACACTTGCAGCTCTTCGCCTGATATTTTGTACCATTTTGCTTTACCTTCGTTTATATTGTGCAATTGTGATACCAGATTCTTTCCTAAGAATCCTTTGGCTCCTGTTACTAATATCTTCATGGTGGTTTTAGATATTGTGTGGTTTATGAGTTTTTATTTTTTTAGAATATCCTCTTCTGTCAGAGGGGTAAAAGCACAATCTTTGGCTTCGAAAATGATTGTACCGCTTTCAAGAGATTCTATGCTGTGCCATTGTCCGGCAGGAATTTGCAGTACGGGACATTCGCCTCCTACCTCCATCAGTATCTCGTCAATTATTTCACCGTTGTCGTTGAATAGTGTTTCTTTCACTTTTCCACGTACAATGATTACTGTTTCGGAAGTTGAACGATGGCGGTGGATGGGGACTATTGTACCGGGTTCCACAGCGTTGAGCATACGTTGTGATGTGTCGTTTGATGTTGTGCGTAGGTCGAGATTCATTCTCAGACGTTCGTTTGTTTTTGCTTTTGCTGTCAGCTCGTTCAGGACTTCATTGTTTATTTTCATTTTCAAAAACGTAAGGTTTGTTCTTAATGTTCGTGATTTTGTAGGCGGATAGTTTTTGCTGTGGGTTGAAACTGTCTATAAATATGCTAATTACATACAAATCTCAAAAAATGAGATTTGTATGTAATGATATTTCAAAGTGTTTCTTACTCACTGCGAATTTCTTTTGCCTTTGAACGGGGTTGCAGGCCGAGGTCTTCGCGGATGAAACGGAGTTTCAACAGCAGTTCTTTCATGCCTTCTACATCCAAACGGCGTGTGTTGTGGCTGTGGTATTCTTCCATCTTGTCGATATTGGGGTTACCACCTTCCACTTTGTCGTAGTTGAGGTCGCGTGCGTCGCAGGGGATTCTGTAGTATTCGCCCATGTCTTCGGCACGTGCCATTTCTTCGCGGGTTACCAATGTTTCGTAGATTTTTTCTCCGTGGCGTGTTCCGATTACTTTAATCTCGGTATCAGCGTATTTGGGATCTACTTTTGCGTATGTGTCTCTAAGGGCGTATGCCAATGTGTCCAATGTGGCTGCGGGGGCTTTCTGTACGAAGAGGTCGCCGTTCTCGCCGTGTGTGAATGCGTATATAACAAGGTCCACTGCGTCGTCGAGAGTCATCATGAAGCGTGTCATGTTGGGGTCTGTGATGGTGATGGGCTTGCCTTGTTCCATCTGTTCTACCCAAAGAGGAATCACTGAACCACGGCTTGCCATTACGTTTCCGTAGCGTGTGCAGCAGATTGTGGTCTTTGAGTTCATTCCTAACTGGCGTGCTTTTGCAACGGCTAATTTTTCCATCATGGCTTTTGAGATACCCATTGCGTTGATGGGATATGCGGCTTTGTCGGTTGACAATACTACTACGTTGCTTACGCCGTGTGCGATTGCTGATTCGAGTACGTTGTTTGTTCCGATAACATTGGTCTCAACTGCCTGCATGGGGAAGAATTCACATGAGGGGACTTGTTTGAGGGCTGCTGCTGCAAAGATGTAGTCTACGCCACCTCTCATTGCGATGTCTACGCTCTGACGGTCGCGTACATCGCCGATATAGAATTTTACTTTTGATGCTTGTTCGGGATATGCTGCCTGTAGGTGGTGACGCATATCATCCTGCTTTTTCTCGTCGCGGCTGAATATACGAATTTCTTTGATGTCTGAATCTAAGAATCGTTTTAATACCATGTTACCGAATGATCCGGTTCCACCTGTAATCAACAGGACTTTGTCTTTAAAGATTGACATAATTAAAAGTTTATTTAAAGTTTACTAATTTACTTTGTTTAATTTAAAACGGTTTGTGCATGCCTCGGATACTTGGGCAATGCTATATTGTCCTGTTTATATAGCCTTCCGTGGCGTTTTCGCGTGGTATTATTCGAGCCGGATTCCCGATTACTATAGTGTCCTATGTAGAATCCGGGGCCGATTTCAACCTCTTCGGGTATCTGAATTGAAGTTTTGTGCTGTAGCCGTTTTAGTTTCAGTTTGTAGTATATATAGAGAAGCCTGTTGTGCCTCTTATAATACTGTGTTAGTCTTAATGTTTTGATATACAAGATATTAGTGGGAGTAATAGCCTTTCTGAAATTGGCATCTTGTTACCATAGTATCTATATATGTCTTGACCGTATATCTTATTCATTTTGTTTGCACTTTAAGCGTGGAACATTATCAGTAAAATTCTTTGTACCATACTGCAAACTTGCGCAGTCCTTCGCGCAGTGAGGTTTGGGGCTTGAATCCGAAGTCTTCTTCAAGTGCTGATGTGTCGGCGTATGTTACGGGTACATCTCCGGGCTGCATGGGGACAAGTTCCTTGTGTGCTTCGAAGTCGTAGTCGGCGGGGAGCACTCCGGCGGCTGTCAACTCCTCCTGCAATATCTGCACGAAGTCCAAAAGGTTTTCCGGGCTGTTGTTACCTATGTTGTACACTTTGTAGGGGGGGATGGGGAGTCCGTCCTCTCCTGTCTCTTTTTCGGGCGCGTGTTGCATGATGCGTACTACACCTTCTACGATGTCATCGACAAATGTGAAGTCGCGTTTACAGTTGCCGTAATTGAATATTTGTATTTTCTGTGTAAGTATTTAGATATCAACCCAATCGCCCCCCGAGTTAGCCATTCTCATCCAAAAAGAATAACGAAGACAGTGGTTTCTTTCAAATATTGCTTTTAATAATAGTTGGAAAGGGGGGTAAAATTTTACCAGTATAGCGATAGTAATCGCTTTGTATGTATTTCCAAACAATCTTCATTATCTTATTTATTCCTCATTTAAATCGACAATAACCAGACGGAAGGCTATTATCCCCCGCGTCCGGTTACATCTTACTCTAAATTAGAGTCTTGCGTCAACGATATCTTTGGGCAGTGTACCCTTGACATCGAAGATTACGTGATTCTCTTTAACGAAGTTTGTAACGTCAAGTTCCTTAAACTCGTTGTGTGCAACACCCATGATAAGTGCATCGAACTTGCCGGCAGGAAGTTCGTTGGTTACCTCAATGCCATATTCGTGCTTTGCTATTGCGGGGTTAGCCCAAGGATCGTAAACTGTGATATTTACATTGTACTCTTTAAGGGCACGGTAGATATCGATAATCTTGGTATTGCGAACGTCGGGGCAGTTCTCCTTGAATGTGAAACCGAAGATTACAATCTGGCTGTTAAGAACCTGGATACCTTTCTTGAGCATGTGTTTGATGGTCTCTACGGCAACATATTCACCCATTCCATCGTTCATACGACGACCTGCGAGGATGATTTCGGGGTTGTAGCCGTAGCGCTGTGCGCACTGTGCAAGGTAGTAGGGGTCTACACCTATGCAGTGACCGCCAACCAAACCGGGACGGAAGGGGAGGAAGTTCCACTTTGTGCCGGCAGCCTCGAGTACATCGAGTGTGTCGATACCCATCTTGGTGAAGATTTTTGAAAGCTCGTTTACAAACGCAATATTGATGTCGCGCTGTGAGTTTTCGATAACCTTTGCCGCCTCGGCAACTTTCATTGTGGGTGCAAGGTGTGTGCCGGCTGTGATTACTGAAGAGTAAACATCGTCGACAATCTTGCCAATTTCGGGTGTAGAACCTGAGGTTACTTTCTTGATTTTCTCTACAGTGTGGAGCTTGTCGCCGGGATTGATGCGCTCGGGTGAGTAGCCTGCGAAGAAGTCTACGTTGAATTTCATTCCTGAAACTTTCTCTACTACGGGGATACACTCGTCCTCTGTTACACCGGGGTAAACGGTTGATTCGTAAACAACGATGTCGCCCTTTGAGATAACCTTACCGACGGTGGTAGATGCACCGTAGAGAGGTGTGAGGTCAGGGTTGTTGTTCTCGTCCACGGGAGTGGGAACTGCTACAACGTAGAAGTTGCAGTCGCGGATAGCCTCAATGTCGGATGTGCAGACAAAGCCGTGGTTGTTGATGGCATCCTGAAGGAGTTCGTCGCTGACTTCGAGGGTGGCGTCGTGGCCGGCCATAAGTGCTTCGCAGCGTTTTGCGCTAAGGTCGAAACCAACAGTTTTGTACTTTGTTGAGAAAAGACGTGCCAAAGGCAAGCCTACGTAACCGAGACCGATTACACAAATTTTAATCTCGTTCATAGTGATTTTATATAATTTTGTTTTGATGTTTAAAGATTATTCTTGTACCACTCGATTGCTTCGTTCAAGCCCTTTGCAAAATCGTAGTCGGGGTCGTATCCAAGCAACCTTTGTGCTTTTGAAATGTCGGCATTGGAGTGTTTGATGTCGCCTTTGCGGTCAGGGCCGAAGTTGGGCTCAATGTCTTTGCCCAAAGCTTTTGTAAGTGTGTAGTAAATGTCAATCAAATATTCACGGCCACCGTATGCAATATTGAATGCTTCGCCGGCTGCTTCGGACGGTGCAAGGCAAGCCTTAAGGTTTGCTTCGATTACATTGTCAATGTATGTGAAGTCGCGGCTCTGCTTTCCATCGCCATTGATGGTGGGCTGCTGGTCGTTGAGCAACATTTTGATGAATTTGGGCAATACGGCTGCGTATGCTCCGTCGGGGTCCTGACGACGGCCGAATACATTGAAATAGCGCATTCCGTATGTGTCGAGACCATAGTGTTTTGTATACTGCTTTGCCCACTCCTCGTCGCAACGCTTTGTCAATGCGTAGGGTGAGAGCAGATTGCCTTCGCGACCTTCGGTTTTCGGAAGATTGGGCTCGTCGCCATAGACCGATGAACTCGATGCATAGACAAATTTCTTCACTCCGCATCGGCGGGCTGCCTCCATCATGTTCAGTGTTCCCTGTATATTGTTTGCACAATAGAATAGGGGCATTTCGATAGAGCGAGGTACACTACCCCAAGCTGCTTGGTTAAGAACATAGTCGACTCCTTCGCAGGCTTTAATGCAAGTGTCGAGGTCTTTTATGTCGCCTTTGACGAATTCGTAATTGGGGTTGTCGAGGAACATGTCTACGTTTGATTGTTTACCTGTAGACAAGTCGTCCAAACAACGTACTCTGTATCCGAGGTTCAAGATTGCTTCGCATAGATTGGAACCAATGAATCCGGCTCCTCCTGTCACCAAAAACAATGAGTTTTCGGGAAATACCAAATGTTTGTATGCCATATTGCTGTTTATTGTATGTTTCTTGATTATTAGTGTCGCGCCATCTTTAAATGAGCTAATATATTCTCAAAGAAGTAGTAGTAATTATTTTTAGACATTACGCAACGAAGCGGGAGAGGTTTGATTTTTTAGGGACTCGTTACTTGTTGCTTCGTTGTGTGGTGGTGGAAGAATTCTCCCTCTTAAAGAGGGAGTCCCCGAAGGGGGAGGGAGTTCTTTACTTTTCGAGCAGTAGTTACAAAGCCTTCCGCGAAAATCGGAACTCCTCCGTCTTCAACCGCTGAGGCGGTTGAATCCACCTCCTCTTCAAGAGGAGGAATATAAATATTTGCTCTCTTTTACTCCATCACCTGCAAATACCCGTCGGTAAACTCGGCGAGCATGACGGCTGCGACGCCGCGAACTTCCACTACTACGCGCTTCTTGCGTTTGTTCTTCACTTTTACGAAAGTGCCCTCGACACCATCGAGACCGCCACCGATGATTCTCACGCGTGTGCCCTCGGAGAGGTTTATCTCCTCCGGGGATAGGTAGACCAGGCGGTCGTCGTGGCTTTCGCACACAGCGATGAACTGCTGCATCTGTCCGTTGGGGACTATGATGGGTACTCGGCGGCCATCGGCATTACAAGTATGATATTGCAGGTAGTTCACTCCGCGTTTCAACTCCTGGATACGCTCTTTGGTGGTGTGAGCGAATATCAGGTTCTTGATGGCGGGGACGAGCTGTCGTGTCTTCTTCTGCTGCCTGTCAGCGACGATAGACCACCGCATGGGGACGAAACACTCCACATTCTCGCCTTCGAGATACTCCTTTGCCTTAAGTTCGCGGCCAAAGGTGGCGCTCATGGCAAACCAGGAGAGATCGGCAGGGGCAGTGGGTGTATCTTCGGGGGTGGTCATTTTAGGGCAGGGACATTCCTTTGGCTCCTCGAAACGGTGGTATCAACCTATGTTTCAAGCTATTACAGTGTGGATAAATATTTTTGGCGGCAGTTTTCATGCTGCGGTAATCGGTATATCTCTTAATAAGAGATCGATTTTATTGGGTACAAAGTTAATAATAATCCTAAATTGTACAATATTTATAAGGTAATTTAAATATTTATTTTTCAAAATTTTGAAATATATTTACATATACTGTTAAAAAGTGTACACCCAATTAACGCACAGATTAGCAAAATTGTTAAATGAATATGAATAAAATTAAATGATTAAGCGATATTATTCCTAAAACATAAAAATACAATCCCTATCCTTCAATAGAGAAAAAACTATTCTAAAAAGTTCCTGCCCTTCAAGGGGAGGTGGATTAAGTGGCATAGCCACTTAAGACGGAGGGATTCTGTTCTTCGCGGTATTCGGGAACTCCCTCCCCCTGCGGGTACTCCCTCTTCGAAGAGGGAGAGTGTTTTTTTACTTTACTCCTCCTCTTGAAGAGGAGGTGGATTCAACTGCGTCAGCTGTTGAAGACGGAGGAGTTTCGGATACCGCGAAATATGCAAAAGCGGTGGAGTTTTGCGTTGCTAAAAAGTAACTGTTGTAGAGTTGAGAAAACACCCTCCTTGACAAGAGAATCAACATAGAGTTGCGACGATAATAATACTTTACATATATTTTTGCTTGTAAGGCATCGTAGAGGCTTAAAGTTTTGTCTCAGTTGGTTCTCAAAAAATCATTCAACATCACGATGCGAATGCATCATTCCTTCCAAAAATAACATTCCAAAGCGTCTTTGCATTCTTCAATGTGATGATATTCAAGCGGTTGCGCGCGTTGGTATATCTCTTATTAAGAGATATACCGATTACCGCAGCATGAAAACTGCCGCTAAAAATACTCACCTAAACTGTAATTACTTGAAACATAGGTTGATACCACCGTTTCGAGGAGCCAAAGGAATGTCCCTGCCCTAAAATGACCACCATTGAAGATACACCCACTGCCCCTGTCGATCTCTCCTGGTTTGCCATGAGCGCCACTTTCGGACGCGAACTTAAGGCAAAGGAGTATCTCGAAGGCGAAAATGTGGAGTGTTTCGTCCCCATGCGGTGGTCCATCGTCGCTGACAGGCAGCAGAAGAAGACACGACAGCTCGTCCCCGCCATCAAGAACCTGATATTCGCTCACACCACCAAAGAGCGCTTACAGGAGTTGAAGCGCGGAGTTAACTACCTGCAATACCTCACCTGCAATGTCGACGGTCGCCGAGTACCCATCATAGTCCCCGACGGACAGATGCAGCAGTTCATCGCTGTGTGCGAAAGCCACGACGACCGCCTGGTCTACCTCTCCCCCGATGAGATAAACCTCTCCGAGGGCACCCGCGTGAGAATCATCGGCGGCGGCCTCGATGGTGTCGAGGGTACTTTCGTAAAAGTGAAGAACAAACGCAAGAAGCGCGTAGTAGTGGAAGTGCGCGGCGTCGCAGCCGTCATGCTCGCCGAGTTTACCGACGGGTATTTGCTGGTGATGGAGTAAAAGACAAATAAACACAAAACACAATCCCCGACCTTTCGTGTTTGCAACGCGAAGGATAGAGTATCAGCATCTGTGATACGCATTGTAAATGCTTATACTCAAAGCATCCGCATTGCAAATGCGGATGGACAGTGAAGGGGTTCTTAACCTATCGTACTACAATAAACCATACTACGCGAGGAAAACCCCTCCGTCTTCAACCGCTGAGGCGCTTGAATCCACCTCCCCTTCAAGGGCAGGAACTTAATGCCCCCCACACAACGAAGCAACAAGTTAAGCGTCCTTAAAAAATAAAATCTCTCCGCATCGTTGCCCGATTGCGAGGAAGAAATGTATAACGAATACACCATTTCCTTTTCACACGGAAATACTGATACATACCACCATCAATAACAATAGCGTCCAAAAAGTGCGCCATCTTCAATAAGCAATTTATTAATCCAATGAATCAATTACACACAGTTGATTCGCATTAGTTCTTTGAAAATGACAGACAACAGAGTAGAACTTAGAGGGGTGAAAGTGCACCCATTTACATCGCATGAAGAGTTACTCAACTATGTGAGCGAGCGCAAAGGAATTCTCGTAGCAATCAATGCCGAGAAGATATTGCACGCAACAGAACAGACCCGAAGCATCATCAACAGAAACATTGGATACTGTGATGGAGTAGGTGCAGTTATGGCTTGCAAGAAATACGGGCACAAGAATGTGATAAAAATCCCCGGATGCGAGTTGTGGCTCAATATCATAGCCTCACTGTACAAAGAAGGCAAAACATTTTACCTTGTTGGCGGCAAACAGCGCGTCATAGAAGCAACCGTACACAAATTGCACGAAGATTACCCCGGGATAAACATTGTCAATTATCGCAACGGATATATAAAGACCGAAGAAGAGCGCCAAGAGTTGATAGCCGACATTGCCGAGAAGAAACCCGATGTAGTATTCGTGGCAATGGGATCGCCCAAGCAAGAACTGCTCATGGAGGACATGAACCGTGTCCATCCTGCAATATACCAAGGATTGGGCGGCAGTTTCGATGTCTATACAGGCTTTGTGAAAAGAGCCCCCAAATGGTGGGTGAAGCACAATCTGGAGTTCCTCTACCGCCTGATAAATCAACCCTCGCGCATCAAGCGCCAGATACACCTTGTACGTTTCCTATACCTTGTGAAAACAGGGCGCATCTGACACGTATAGTTAATAACCTATACAAATAATTTCCCAAAAAAACTTAGAAAATAATATAAACCTCAATAGAAATCAAGAAAAATGAAAGCATGTTTCATGGGATTGGGCTACATAGGATTGCCCACAGCTATTATTGCTGCCAAACACGGAGTGCAAGTAACCGGAGTTGACATCAACCCCAAAGTCGTGGAAATGACAAACCGTGGAAAACTCCACATCATCGAGCCCGGCATGGAGGAGATGTTGCAGGAAGTTGTCAACAGCGGCGCACTCAAAGCATCTACAACCCCCGAAGTAAGTGATGCCTACTTCATGGTAGTTCCCACACCCTTCAAGGGCAACCACGAACCTGACATCTCATACGTGGCAGCTGCCACACGTGCCGTGCTTCCCTTGCTCAAGGAGGGCGACCTCTATGTTATTGAGTCTACATCACCCGTCGGCACTACAGACAAGATGGCAGACCTCATCTTCGGCGAACGCCCCGAACTTAAAGGCAAAATCTACATCGCATACTGCCCCGAGCGCGTTTTGCCCGGAAACGTAATCTTTGAGTTGGTGAACAACGACCGCGTCATCGGCGGCATGAACGAAGAGTCAACCACCAAAGCCATAGAATTCTACAGCCAGTTCGTTACAGGCACACTGCACCGCACCAATTGCAAAACAGCCGAGATGTGCAAACTCACCGAGAACTCATCGCGCGACGTGCAGATAGCATTCGCCAACGAGCTTTCACTCATCTGCGACAAGGCAGGCATCAACGTGTGGGAACTTATCAACCTTGCCAACAAACATCCCCGTGTAAATATCCTTCAGCCCGGTTGCGGCGTAGGCGGACACTGCATTGCCGTAGACCCCTACTTCATCACAGCCGACTTCCCCATGGAGTCTAAAATCATCGCATCGGCTCGCGAGATCAACAACTACAAGAGTTTCTGGTGTGCCGAGAAGGTACAGAACGAGATGCTCAAGTTCGAGTTGAAGAACGGTCGCAAACCATGCGTGGCAATGATGGGTCTGGCATTCAAGCCCAACATCGACGACCTCCGCGAGTCTCCCTCAAAACAGATAGTAATGAAGGTGATGCAGAGCTGCAACAACGCCAACATCCTCGTTGTAGAGCCCAACGTAGAGACACACAACGTCTTCAAGCTCACCGACTACAAGGAGGCATACGCGAAGGCGGACATCGTTGTTATGCTCACTGCACACGAGCCCTTCAAGACACTTCCCTACGACGACAGCAAGGTAATCCTCGACTTCTGCGGCATCTACAAGAAGTAAAAATTAAAACTCTCCCTCTATTGAAGAGGGGCAACGCGTAATAAGCGTTGCTTGCGACGACGGGAGATTTATCTCCCCCAAGGAGTGCCGAGCTTGCGAGGCTTAGCAGGGGG
>SUXT01000032.1 GCA_015060835.1 Bacteroidales bacterium | reverse complement strand
CTCAAAATAAAACCTATTATGAATCTATGCACATCGGCCTTCGCTTATGTATGTCCAATTGGATTATAAAAGCGCATTGTAAATGCTTATACTCAAAACATCCGCATTGCAAATGCGGATGGACAGGTGGATTGAGTATAAGCATCTGTGATGCGCTCAAAATAAAACCTATTATGAATCTATGCACATCGGCCTTCGCTTATGTATGTCCAATTGGATTATAAAAGCGCATTGTAAATGCTTATACTCAAAACATCCGCATTGCAAATGCGGATGGACAGGGTTAAGTCGCTCCAAATTTATTTTGCATATACAGAGGGGATGTCTAACAAGTTTTTTTAACCCTCTGAGAATTGCGTATTTGAAAAAGTTCTCAGATAGCTCTTTTTATTGCTGCAATCTGAATATCATTTTTTCGTTCTATCTCATTTAAAACCATAACTAGTATTTTCATTTGTTTATTTCAACTTCCATGAGAACCAACTTCTAACAGGTTTCATACAAGAGCCATCAGCAAATGGAAGAGCCTTAAAATCGGAGGGATTATTATCCTCGTCTCTTCTATATGTTTCGAATCCCTCTAAATTAAAACGCCTGACTTCTTTATCATATAATGTAGCAGCCTTACTATATACCGACGAATATTCATGAATAGCTTGAAGAACTATAGGCGTTAAAATCTCCCCGGAATGATACTGTCCTCTTATTGGTTGGCTGACAAATTGATATATCTCTGCCTCATACTTAATTGGACTAATCCATCCTTTCTTTAACCAATTGCAGGCATGTTTTATTAAACATGGATTGTTCCGACTAAAACCGTCAAAAACCATCTGTTCATAATATTTTGCTTGTAATGGTCCATTTATAATTTTTAATTTCTCCAATTTATATAAATTATAGTCGTATGTATGTTGATAACAACCATCTAATATTAGTGCTTCTCTTAATTTTTCAGAGATATTTAAAACACAATTTAAATGATGAGTTGGGTCTGTAAAATCATTTTGGTCATATAATAAAAGGATAGTATCAGCAAGTCTTATAAGACAAAGACCTCTCACATCACTTTTACTACTTTTTATTATTTTTTGAGGCCATCCTTTGTTCTCATAGGTGTCGATTGTATAAATATATATAGGCCATGCTTTTCTTCCTACTTCCTCCATGCACGTCTGAGAAAGAAATTTAAATTCTTCTTTTCTTTTTTTCTCAGGATAAGTATATATGTTTTGACACCATTGAGCATTTTTCAATGCCCATTCTTTCTCCAACTCGTGTAATTTGGGATAAAACCACGCAGGAAAGTTTATTATTTTCCAATTAACAGTATAACTCATCATATTAAACGGTTTAAAACAATTATCTATTATTTATTCTAACTTCCAAGAAAACCAACTTTTAACAGGTCTCATACAAGAACCGTCCGCAAAAGGGTATGCTTTGAAATCAGAGGGATCATTACCGCCATACATTTTGTATGAATTAAATCCTTGAATATTAAATCTTTTTATTTCAGCATCAAATAAATTCACCATTCGTTTATAAAGCATTGGAGATTTTCTTAATAATGTCAACAAATATCTTCTATCGCTATCTGCATTATTTGAATGGCATATATATTTTTTTCCTATGAACGATTTAATATATGGTTCGTATTTTTCTACATCAATCCAATCCTTCATTATCCAGTCACAAATAATTTTAAATGAAGTAGAATAACGCTCTAAACACAATTCTTGAAATAATATTATAGACAGAAAATCAGCACACTTTCGGTTTCTAATAATATTGAATCTCACTAAATCTTGTATCTGATGTGACCAAAAAATTGCCTTACTCTCACAAACCAAGGAATCTGCTAATTGATTAGACACATCAACGATTGATATATTTTTACAATAGATTTCTATTGCAATCATACACTTATATAAACTTTCTTGTCTAAATGAAATAAAATCTGTTGGCCAACGATTGTTCTCAAACTCTTCAATTGTCCTTATAAATAGGTGGCATATAGATTTGCTTCTTTCAGCCAGCATCGTTTCTGAAATTATTTTATCTACTTTCATATATTCTGCTACAGAAGGGTTTTTAGCCCCCAAATGTAGTTTTAGTTGTTCTTCTTTCTTAATCTTATATGAAGATATAAGTTCTAAACATGGTTGAAACTTTGTAACAAACCAAACAGGCAATTCTCCTTTTAGTTGATTTATAACATAAATATTATTGGGTGTCATAAAGATATTCGTTTGGACTTAATGAGTGTTTTAAGTTTCGCAAGTAAAAAAAGTATAGCTTTTAGTTCTGTATGTCACAGAAAATGAGTATCTTTAAGTACCACCTTCAAAGAACTCAATCCTAAAAGCTATGGTTAAAGATAAACATATTATTTCAGGAATCAATGGATTCTTCCATAAAAATGATTGTAACAAGGCGATAAATAGCATCATGACTACCATCCGCCACCTCAATCTCCGTTCTTCCTACATCGGTATCTAAAAACGCCCTAACTGCAAGCTGACTTGACTTCAAGTATTGGAACTGTTACTGATTTTCCCGTTCTTCATGGTCAAGAACTCTTTCCAATATCATCATTCGGGACTTTCGAAATTATTCTCCTGCCAAAAGGATATGTTCTATCGTTTCCTGACTTCATCGCTTTTTTCCGCTATCTGATAGCGGAAAAAAGCGATGAAGTCAGGAGGTAATATATTTGATAATTATATAAGGTAAGCAAGCTGGTTGCAGCGAGCAGTATAAGTGCAATTTTCATCATAGTTTGGAATTCTCCCTCCCCAAACGTTTGATGGCAAGATGGTGTCCCTCTCCGGCAGCCAAATTGCACCACTCAAATGCTTTCTTTATATCCGGCTCACCTGTCCAGCCCTCTTCGTAGGATTGCCCTATGCGGTAGTGGGCATAAGGGTCGGTTGATTTACGGTAAGCCGCGAGTGCGTCGGCGAGCGACGGCTCTATGCAACCGCAGCCCTTGCGGTAGAGATCTCCAAGATTGGTGGGCGCATACAGTGTGTCGCCCGCCCTGTATGCCTCGCCGAACCAATATACAGCCTCGTGTGCATCTATGGCTACTCCCACACCCTCGTGATAAAGGGTGCCTATGTCGTTGAGTACAACACCATGCAGTGCGCGCCCCTCTTTATACTCTTTGGCAAGGGCAAGCAGATGTTCGACATCCTCGCGCGAGTATGTCTCGTATGTCTCGCTGCCATCAGTCTGCCACGACTTTACACGGCCGATGGGGGTGTGCTGCGGTATGTCGACCTCTACTGTAAGGTCGCTATCCTCTATATATATAGGTTCGCCGCAGGGCAAAAGGTTGTTCCGCATCATATATTGCAGATAACCGTAAATGCGTGGGGTGGAGGAGTGTAGGTTCACACCGAATGGGTAAAATTTATCCAGCGAAATGTAGGCATCGTTCATCAGCGGCAGCGACAGATAGTAACGCGGTGCTACCGACAGCGTGCCTTTCATCATGGCTACCTCCTCTGAGATAGTCTCTTCTACCCACTCTTCGCCGAAGTAGTCATAAATAGCGTTCCCGATGTCTGAAATTTCTCCGTCTAAATAGTGTGCCAGCGAATCGGCAATGTATGGGAAAATCCTAAGGTCGTCGTATGCGGCAAGATTGTCGATGTGCAGTTCGTATGTGTCGATGTTACGTGCAACCATCATGCAGGTGGTGGAGATGCCCCTTCTTGCGAAGAGCCAGAATCCATCGCCGTACCCCAAAAGTAACAGTTCGGGTAGGTCGGCATATAGCAGAAAACTGTCTGCATCGAACTCTTTTGCCGATTTTATAATAATAGATGTAGTCAAGGTTCTGTCGGATTATAATGGTAATTGTCAGTGCCTAAGTATATATTCGTGGTTTACCACAAATATACAAAAACTTTTCGTCTGTGCAATGTTGCACCGGTGCAAAATGTGCTATCTGCTACCAAATGGCGACATCTGCAAATTGGGTGTCAAATATGCAAACAAAAGTTCTTATTTAGATTTTGTCTAAAAAAGAACGGCTATACTATAAACAAAGGCTCCAATAGCTTAAAACCCCGATTGCAAGCCTGTAAAGCAATGCTCAAAATGATTTAACCATAAGATATTAACAAAGTTATTAACAATGTAACACATTGATATATAGATAAATAAGAAGTTGTTATCATTTTACAACCTTTTAAAATTCTGTAATCGCAAAATGCTGATATTTAGCTCTTTGCGCAAGACAAAATTCCCGGCGATATTTTTTCGCTTGCAAATTCTGTTTTTCTTTCGGATATTTGCATTGCCGAAAGCAACAAGGCGATTTGCGACACGCTCTTTTTGACGTGTGGCAACTGCTGAAAATCTCTCTGTTGCTAAACAAACAAAACTTACTGACTGATTTATGAACTCACATTTGAATAGAATATGGGATAATTGCTTGCGCATCATACGCGACAATGTCTCTGCACAGGCTTTCACAACATGGTTTGCCGATATTGTTCCGCTCAGCTTTGATGATAACACAAAGACGCTGAACATACAGGTGAAGAGCCATTTTGTGTGCGAATTTATCGAGGAAAACTATTTGGAGCTGTTGGGCGGCACTCTTCGCAGAGTGTTTGGCGAGGGCGTACGCCTTACTTACACCATTCTTGCCGACAGTACAAATGGACTTAAGACCAAGATAGAGCCGCAGTCTCAGCCTGTGAAAAAGGAGACTGCCGCAGAGGAGGCTGCTAAGAATGGCTTCAACTCGATGCTTATCGGCAAGTACACATTCGACAACTATATGGAAGGAAGCAGTAACAAACTCTCCCGTACAGCAGCCGAAAGTGTGGCTGTGTTGCCCGGTAGAACTTTCAACCCTCTCTTCATTCATGGTGCATCGGGTGTGGGTAAGACACACCTTGTGAACGCTATCGGTTCGAGAATCAAGCAGCTTCATCCTGAAATGAGAGTTTTGTATATTTCGGCGCATCTTTTTCAGGTACAATACACCGATTCTATCCTGCATAAGAACTTCAACGACTTTATGCGCTTCTATCAGAGTATAGATATACTTATTATAGATGACATACAGGAGATTGCAGGTATGCCCGGTACACAGAATGCCTTCTTCCATATATTCAACCACCTGCACCTCAACGGCAAGCAGTTGATTATGACCTCTGACCGTTCGCCCGCCGACCTCAAAGGCATGGAGGAGAGACTTATCACCCGTTTTAAATGGGGCCTGTGTGCTGAGATTGAAAGACCCGATCTCGAACTGCGTAAAAGCATTCTTCGCAGCAAGGTGCGTCGCGACGGATTGGTCTTCCCCGAAGAGGTTATAACCTATATTGCGGAAAATGTCAATGCCTGTGTGCGCGACCTTGAAGGTGCAGTTGCATCTCTGATGGTTAATTCGACTGTCTACAACTGCGATGTTGACTTGGCGCTTGCCCGCAAGGTATTGGGTGGCAGTGTCGAGAGCCGCAAGGAGCCCATTTCGATAGAGAGAATCGTGAAGACAGTTGCCGATTATTACAATGTAGAGCCTGTAGCGGTGGAGTCAAAATCGCGCAAGAGAGAGATTGTGCTTGTAAGACAGACTTCAATGTTCCTGGCTAAGAAATACCTCGATCTTTCAACTTCCAAAATCGGTCTCCGTATCGGTCACCGTAACCACGCGACAGTGTTGCATGCCTGCAAGACAGTGCACAATCTGCTTGAGACCAACAAACAGTTCCGCAGCGAGTTGAGCGAGATTGAAGCATTGCTCCAGAAAACGGTATAAAGATTTTAGGAAATATAAAGTATAAAGTGCGACCGGTGAGGTCGCACTTTTTTTATTTTGGTTTTCGGAAAAGAAAATTGCGCGTATTATTCGCTTGTCGTTTTTCGAAATTGATGACGCGTTGCGGGTGCTCTATGATTTCCTTGTCGGGTAATTGAATTTTCTGTTTTTTGATAAGAAAATTTCTTTTTGGAAAACTTTTTGTGTTTGGCTTTTTCGTAAATCATTGATTTATAATGTGGGTTGTTCGAAAATTGGAAAACTTTCAACCTGTTGATAACTTAAAATAAAAAAGTTTGGTAATTATAAAAATGGATTATAACTTTGCGGAGTAATTAATCAGTCAGTGAAGAGAAACTGTTTTTATTTTTAAGAAAACTTCATCGGCAGAATTTTTCGTTCAAATAAAAATTTAAGCAGTTTCTTTTTCTTTTGATTTTTAAAACAGATAACAAATATTCGAAAACCGTAAAAAAGTAGAGCAGTGGAAAAGCAATCGTACACCTACGATGAGGCACTTAAAGCCTCGCTTGAGTATTTCGACGGAGACGAGCTTGCAGCACGTGTCTGGGTGAACAAATACGCAATGAAAGACTCGTTCGGCGTGATGTATGAAAAGTCGCCCGAACAGATGCATTGGCGTATAGCAAACGAAATTGCACGCATAGAATCAAAGTATGAGAATCCTATGTCGGCGCAGGAGATATTTGACCTGTTGGATCACTTCAAATACATCATTCCTCAAGGCAGTCCCATGACAGGAATCGGCAACGACTACCAGATAGCATCGTTGTCAAACTGCTTTGTGATAGGTATTGACGGTGAAGCAGACTCATACGGTGCAATCATTCGCATCGACGAAGAGCAGGTGCAGCTTATGAAGCGTCGCGGCGGAGTGGGACATGACCTTTCTCACATTCGTCCCAAAGGTACTCCCGTCAAGAACTCGGCACTGACCTCTACCGGTATTGTCCCCTTCATGGAGCGTTACTCGAACTCCACACGCGAAGTGGCGCAGGATGGTCGTCGCGGAGCGCTAATGCTCAGTGTCTCCATCAAGCACCCCGATGCCGAGGCGTTCATCGACGCCAAGATGACAGAGGGCAAGGTTACCGGTGCAAATGTCTCAGTCAAGGTAGACGACGACTTCATGCGTGCCGTAACCGAGTCTACACCTTATATACAACAATACCCTATCGCTTCGGACAACCCCACTCACAGCAAAGAGATAAACGCGGGCAAACTGTGGGATAAAATTATCCACAACGCATGGAAATCTGCCGAACCCGGCGTGCTCTTCTGGGATACAATCATACGCGAGTCAATCCCCGATTGTTATGCCGACCTCGGTTTTCGCACCGTATCTACAAATCCCTGTGGTGAAATACCCCTCTGTCCCTACGATTCATGCCGTCTGCTTGCACTCAACCTCTTCTCTTATGTAGAGAATCCTTTTACACCCGAAGCGACATTCAACTTCGAACTTCTTAAGGAGCACGTTGCAAAGGCACAGCGAATAATGGACGATATTATCGACCTCGAACTTGAAAAAATCGAAGCGATACAGGCCAAGATAGCAAGCGACCCCGAAGGCGACGAAGTAAAATCAGCCGAAAAGCACCTTTGGGAAAAGATATACAACAAGAGCAGTCTCGGCCGTCGTACCGGCGTGGGAATCACAGCCGAGGGAGATATGCTTGCAGCAATGGGATTGCGTTATGGCACAGACGAGGCAACCGACTTCTCCGAGGAGGTACACAAGACTGTAGCCATAGGTGCATACGGCTCGTCTGTCGTTCTTGCAAAGGAGCGCGGTGCATTCGAAATATACGACAGCAAGCGCGAAGAGAAGAATCCCTTCATAAACAGACTGCGCGAGGCATCACCCGAACTCTACGAGGATATGCTCAAGTATGGCCGTCGCAACATTGCCTGTCTCACCATCGCCCCCACGGGTACAGTGAGCATCATGACACAGACCACCTCAGGCATTGAACCTGTATTCATGCCCGTATACAAACGCCGTCGTAAGGTCAACCCCAATGATGCTGATGTGCATATCGACTTCACCGACGAGAATGGCGACTCATTCGAGGAGTACATCGTTTACCACCACAAGTTCGTGGAGTGGATGAAGAAAAACAACATCGATGCCACCAAGCGCTATTCACAGGTAGAGCTCGAAAATATAGTATCGCGCTCGCCCTACGCAAAGGCAACCTCAAACGACATCGATTGGGTGGCAAAGGTGAAGATGCAGGGACGCATACAGAAGTGGGTGGACCACTCGATAAGTGTAACCATCAATCTCCCCAATAATGTAGACGAGAAGCTTGTGAACGAGCTCTACATCACAGCATGGAAGTGCGGCTGCAAGGGCTGTACCGTATACCGCGACGGTTCGCGTGCCGGTGTGCTTGTTTCGACTGACAGCAACTCCAAGAAGGACGAAAAGAGCGAGGAGATGAAACCTACAATCACAGAAGTGCGTCCCAAAGTGCTCGAAGCAGATGTCGTACGCTTCCAGAACAACAAGGAGAAGTGGGTGGCATTCATCGGTCTTCTCAACGGATACCCCTACGAAATATTCACCGGTCAACAGGACGACGAGGATGGTATTCCTTTGCCCAAGAACGTAACCCACGGAGTTATAATCAAGCACGTGGACGAGAACGGCAACAAACGATACGACTTCCAATTCGAGAACAAGATAGGTTACAAGACCACAATCGAGGGACTCTCCGAGCGTTTCAACCCCGAATTCTGGAACTACGCCAAACTTATTTCAGGTGTGTTGCGCTACAAGATGCCTATCGAACTTGTAATAAAGCTCGTCTCTTCTCTTCAGCTCGATTCGCAGAGCATCAACACATGGAAGAATGGAGTGGAACGTGCCCTGAAACGCTATATACAGGACGGAACTCCCACCGGTGAGAAATGTCCCAAATGCAAGAATCAGTTGATATTTGAAGAGGGATGCCTGCACTGTCCTCAGTGTGGATACTCCAAATGCGGATAAGAAACTTTAGCAGTAGACACTACATAATCCGTAAAAGTTGAGATAAATGCCTCTGTGCTCATATCTCAACTTTTACACTTTGTAAAACAGCTTCTAAATAATCTGTATATGCAAATAAAGGAATACCGTATAATCCTGCGCGACATACATCTGTACGCCTATCATGGAGTGCTTACGCAGGAGAATAAAGTGGGCGCATGGTACACAATAGATCTTTCTGCTGTGGTAGGAGATACCCGCAGCATTGCCGATGACGACGTCAACAGCACTGTTAACTATGCTGACATTTACGAGGTTGTGTGCGACGAGATGAAGATACCCTCAAAATTGCTCGAAAATGTGTGTGGGCGTATATTGTCTGCCCTTTTTGCCCGCTTCGAGTCAATAATTGAAGTTGAAATTGCGCTTGCAAAGGATACCCCTCCAATGGGTGGCGACCGTCTCAGTAGTGCTGTGAGTATTAAGGCAACGAGGTGACTTTGAGATAAATCTCGAAGATACATTGCACTCGCTGTGAAATAACAAAGTAAACTTTGTCTATCTCGCTCGTTTGTTAGTATCTTTGAGATAAATCTCTAAGATACATTGCACTCGCTGTGAAATAACAAAGTAAACTTTGTCTATCTCGCTCGTTTATTCGTATCTTTGTTCCCAAAAAAGTAACCAATGAAAATATTAGTAACAGGGGCAAGCGGATTCATAGGCAGTTTTATTGTCGAAGAGGGCTTGTCGCGCGGATACGAAGTGTGGGCGGGAGTGCGCGGAAGCAGCAGCCGCAAATACCTTCAGGATAAGCGCATAAATTTTATAAACCTCAATTTCGAAGATAGTGATAAACTGTGCGAACAACTCTCGGCGTTTGCTGCAGAGAATGGCAGATGGGACTATGTAGTGCATGCGGCGGGGGTAACAAAATGCTTGAACCCCGATGATTTTATGCGCATCAATTGTGGTGGAACAAAAAATTTTATCGACACACTGCATGCCTGCAATATTTTGCCCGAAAGGTTCATATATCTTAGCTCGCTCAGTATCTTCGGCCCGGTGAGAGAACAGCAACCCTATGAGCCGATACTCGACAGCGACACACCATGCCCCAATACCGCATACGGCAAAAGCAAACTTGCGGCAGAAGAGTATATAAAATCGTGCGATTGGTTGCAATATGTCATATTCCGTCCGACGGGAGTGTATGGCCCGCGCGAGCGCGACTACTTCAAGATGGCGCAGAGTATCAACAGCCACGTCGATTTTTCGGTAGGTTACAAACCGCAGATCATTACATTCATATATGTAGCGGATCTTGTGAAGGCTATATATGCAGCCATCGACAAGGGTGTTTCCGGCCGTTGCTATTTTGTGAGCGAGCCACGCGGGTACGACAGCCGCAGTTTCAGCGATTATATTCAGAAAGAACTTGGCAAGAAATTCGTACTGCGCATAAAGGCTCCCTTGTGGCTGCTGAAGGTGATATCCGTCTGTGCCGAAAATATTTCGCGTCTTACCAAAAAACCAAGCACGCTCAACAGCGACAAATACAATATAATGAAGCAGAGAAACTGGCTCTGCGATACAACGCCGATAGAAAAGGAATTGGATTTTACCATCGATTACCCCCTGCAGAAGGGTACCGAGGAGATTATTAAATGGTATAAGAAAGAGAAATGGCTATAAGTTTTTTGCAAAAGTTTTTCGCTAAGGAGGAGCAGCAATACAAACTCCTTGCGGTAGAGAAGGTCAGTCTGCTCTACAATCTGTTGACTACATTGTTTATAATAGTGCTCTTCGGCGACCTTAACAACCCGCAGAAGATGTTGACCGACAGATTCTTCATCCTGTTGCTGACATTCGTTCCCATATACATATACACTCGTTTCCCTTCGAAGGCGACAAGGTTTCTGAGGATAGTGGGGCAAATGTCGCTGCTTTCATATTGGTATCCCGATACGTTCGAGTTTAATCGCATCTTCACCAACCTCGACCATCTGTTTGCGCAGCTCGACCTTACACTCTTCGGATGTCAGCCGGCGTTGGTGTTCGACCAAATTTTCAGCAGTTTCTGGATAAGAGAGGCATTCAATCTCGGATATTTTGCCTACTACCCGATGATAGCAACCATAGTATTCTACTACTTCTTCGCCCGTAATAAGGAGGTTGAGCGTTGCACGTTCATACTTGTGGCATCATTCTACATATTCTATATAATATATATGTTCCTGCCCGTTGCAGGCCCGCAATTCTACTTCCCTGTGATTGATGCTTCGCTGGTGGCGGCAGGGCCTTATCCCGAGATAGGCAACTACTTCAATCTGCACCCCGAAATCTCCATAGCCCAAGAGGGTGAGGGTGGTCTTTTCACCCGCCTTGTGGGAATGGCACAGGCATCGGGCGAAAGACCTACGGCTGCCTTCCCAAGCTCGCACATAGGAATTTCCACTGTGATAATGTTGCTCGCCATACGTGCAAAAAGAGGACTCGCGCTTGCGCTTGCCCCCTTCTATCTGCTTCTCTGCTGTGCAACCGTCTACATAAAGGCGCACTATCTGGTGGATGCCTTTGCCGGAGTTGTTACAGGAGTTTTGTTCTACTGCCTTACAGCATGGATTTTCGACCGTTACATGGCTGAGAAAAACTCCGTTAGCTGTTGAGCAATCCTCTGACCGGAGCATCCAGTATGCTACGCTCATCCGTCTCGCCGTTTATCACGCACCACAGATGGTTGAGTGTGGCGTTGGAGTGTATCTCCTTGAGTGTTGCAATTACATCGCTGTTGCGGCCGGTAGTGTCAAGCTCGTCAAGAATCTGACCTATGCTTCTTCCGCAGAATCGTTTGCTCATGTATAGCGTGTCGTTCCTGTCGCCGAAGAGCACTCTCTTGGCTTTCAGGTATTTGATGATTTCCAATGTGAGGTGTGCCGGCAACTGATACTCCCTCTCGGCGTTCTCGGCGATGGCGGCGGCGGTGAAGCGGCTCGAAAATGGATGCAACGACTCTATGCGCTCTATTATCAGTATGCACAGGAACTTGTGATACAGATGGTTGACGGCCTTATACTCATTTTCGCGCTCTTGTTCATCGGCTTTTTGCAGAAAATAGTTCCACTTTGAACCGGCCAGGCATACGGTCCATGTGAAATATATAAGCAACAGAAAAATCATCAGACTCGCCAGCTTGCCATAAATATCACCGTAGTTGAACATTGAAATTATGTAGTAGCTGAAATACTGCATCAGTGCAAAGATGGAGCCGCAGACGCCTGCCGAAATTGCAGCATATCTGGTCTTTACCTTAGCTTTGGGAATATACTTGTATGCAGCGAAAAGTATAAGCACATACGAAGCTACCGAGACGATAAGGATGTTTATCTCCTCCACTATGGTGCCGTTGAAGATGGTGGAAACGCTGAACCACAGCACAAGGGCAAGTACCACCACAAACGGTATCACAAGCACAATGGCAAAGGTCTTCAACAACTTCTTGAAACTGCGCCCGCTCTCGTTCCACAGCATATTGAACGTGGAATCTATGGTGCTGAATATCGAAAATACCGAGTATAGCAACAGTAATAATCCGATACCCACACCCAACCACATGGTAACCTTGGTGTTGTTCAGATAGCTGTTCGCATACATCAGCAGGCTCTCCGAAATAACCTCCTGTCCCTTGAAGATGCGTTTGATGAGCTGTTCGAAAAGCTCGTCATATCCCAATCCTTTGGCTATCGCAATCATAAGCGACATTATGGGCGCAATGGCAAAAAGGGTATGATATGTGAGCGCAGCCGATGATAGTTGCAGTCGGCTGAAGCTCTCCACCAACTTTATTATAGACCACGTGAAGCGATATTCGCTCATCTTACGATAGTATTTGACGGCACTCCTTTTGATAAACCGGTGTATGTAGTTATATAATTTGCTAATCCAATCCATAATCATGTAAAACTATAAGTGATAAGTGCAAATGTAATATAAATTTTCAATTAAGAAGCTGTTTGAATTTTATTTTGGAATTATTTGAGAGATATTTTGAGTAGATTTTCTTTCGCATTTTGCAGGGAATAGCGGGCTATTTCCAAAAAATAAGAAAGAAAAAATGCCAAAATAGACTCAAATAAGCCGAAATGAACATCGCAAATATAGAATTATTTTTCAAGAAAATTCAAACAACTTCTAAATCCAAAATCCTCCATCAATTCGAAAATTTATAAAAAAAAGGTTAATTGTTTATTTGAGCTAACAA
Source organism: Bacteroidales bacterium (assembly GCA_015060835.1). Classification (GTDB taxonomy): domain Bacteria; phylum Bacteroidota; class Bacteroidia; order Bacteroidales; family Bacteroidaceae; genus HGM04593. The sequence goes on along the minus strand of SUXT01000032.1, from coordinate 11,088 downwards.
AAATATTATATATTTGTACTTTTATATACACACAACACACACAATCAACACACGAAACAATTTATGAGAAAGACATTATGCCTTTCCCGACTGCCGGGAATTATTTTTTTGCTATTCCTGCTAACCATGTTGCTACCCGGTTGCGACAATACATCGTCGCTTGGAATGACCGGAAGCAGTTACACAATCCAGCCCGCCGACTCCGACAGCGAAGTTGATGAGAAATGGGCTCAGTACCTCTGCTCCCATATGCAGAGAAGAGGTGGCGAAAATGCCCGTGTAAAATACGGAAAGTCCGCAGGCAACAGCATGAACGTTGAGGTTCATGTCGATGCGGAACTCCCAGGAGACTTCAAAGTTGAGAATAAATCCGAAAATTGCATAACCCTGACAGCAAAGGATGAAAAGACAATCGTGTGGCTGATGTATCAGTTTATGCGTAAGGCAGGAGATGTGGACAGTACTTTCAGTGTGTCCGACCTTCCAATGTCGCTGCTGAGTTTCAACGACACAGTCGGTACTTTTCCATTCAGATATCGCGACATATTTCTCCCCACCAATCTCGACCCGGATATGTCAGGAATACTTTGCACCCACAATATCGATCACGATTGGGGAATTTGGGGACATAATCTTCACAAAGTGCTTCCTGAGGATGCCACTGAAAAGGTCTATGCCCTCTCTGATGGCCGTAGGGTTAAGGAGCAGTATTGCTTCTCCTCCGACGAACTCTACAACCACATTGTAAATCACATAACCGATGAACATGGAAACGACCATTGCCACCACAATTTTTCAATAATTCCCAACGACAATGATATTGTCTGTCTCTGTCCCGAATGTGTAAAGGTGGGTAACGAAAAGGGTACGGCAACCCCTGCCGTAACGAAACTGTTGCGTCGCCTTTCCGAAAAATTCCCTACGCACAAATTCTTTACTCTCGCCTATCGCACCACCCGCAAGGTGTGCAAGGAGCCTCTCCCCGACAATTGCGGAGTGCTTGTCAGTGCAATACATTGGCCTCTCGGCACTAAGATAGACGACAAGGCTGCCACCAAATTCCGTAAAAAAATAACCGATTGGCAGCAAATGACCGACAATGTATATATATGGGATTATATAAATAATTTCGATGACTATCTCACCCCCTTCCCGATACTCCGTACAATGAAATACCGTTTGCAGACATACTGCGACTTGGGAGTGAACGGAGTGTTCCTCAACGGTAGCGGATACGACTACTCCACATTCGAATATCTGCACACCTGCATCCTGTCGGCACTTATGCTGAATCCTCATATGTCACTCAAGCAGTTGCTTGACGACCACTTCAAGCGTCGTTTCCCGGTAGCGGGAGACATTTGCAAGGAGTACTACAGCGAATTGATGAACTCATTCGAAGAATCCGGCAAGATAATGACATGGTACAGCGGAATTGAAGATACCGAAGAGGAGTTTCTCGACCGTGAGCGTTTTATTGTATTTTATAAAAAGCTCTCCGAAATTGTAAAATACACACACGATGAGGAGGAATTCCGTCTGCGCCGTCTGATAACAGCGCTTACGTTTACCCGCCTGGAGATTGCACGCCATGCCGGATTCATCGACAGTATAGGATATGCTCAACTGGATGGAAATACCATAAAACCCGAAAACAAGATTATAAACTACCTCCATCGTCTTGCTGACAATCACAAACTGCTTGGCTTCAATACATATACGGAGACAGGCGAGAGTCTGGACGAATATATCCGCAACTGGAAGAAGCTGGTGCTTGTCCCCGAACATTACAACAGCCTGCTCTTTGGCAAAGAACTGCTCATACGCAACAATGGCAAGAGCGAGAAGAGCAACAAACTTACCGACGGACAGCCCGGTCTCCCCGATAGCTACCACTCAGGATGGCTGTTGCTGCACCCCTCGGAGACACAGATTACAATCCCCGGCAATCTTATGGACAAGGCGTCTGCAATGCGCTTCAATTTCCTGCAGATGCCGCGCCACCGCATCTCAGCGCCCTCTAAAGTGGAGATTTGGCAAGGCGGAAAGAGACTGAGGATAGTAGAACCGCGCCCCAATTCCACAAAGAATAACGTGGGAATTGCATTCTGCGACATCAAGATAGGTGTGGAGAACGACAATAATGTGATACTGAAGATATTCCCGTCGGCAGCCGGACACAATATAGCTATCGACGAAATCTATCTTTCGCCTAAACAGAAATAGTGTTTTCCCATGATAAAAAAGGATAATAACGAAGAGATTTTCCCCGTTGTCGACGAAAACGGAACAACTGTGGGCAAAGCTACAAGAGGGGAGTGTCATAGTGGCAGTAAATTGTTGCATCCGGTTGTTCATCTCCATCTGTTCGACTCCTCTGGCAGAATCTATCTGCAACAGCGTCCTCTGTGGAAAGATATTCAGCCGGGCAAATGGGATACCGCGGTAGGCGGCCACATCGATTATGGCGAGAGTGTGGATGCAGCCCTGCGCCGCGAGACGCAGGAGGAACTTGGCCTTGCGGGCCTGTCGGTCGAATTCCTGTTGAAGTATGTGTTTGAGAGTGAACGCGAGCGTGAGCTTGTCCATGTCTTCCGTGCCACATACGATGGCGATGTCCGCCCAAGCGACGAACTTGACGGCGGTCGCTTCTGGTCGCTCGACGAATTGCGCGAGGCATTCGGCAAAGGTGTGCTTACCCCTAATTTCGAACAGGAGTATCTTAAAATATCAAGTCTGCTTTAAATACATTATCATATAACACAGCGGCTGCATCACGATAATTATGATGCAGCCGCTGTTATTGGTACGGTTTGTTTGTTATCAATGATTCTCGTTGAAGAGTTTCAGACGCTCCTCAAGCAGCGCGTAGTGGTGGGGCTTGATGTTCGACGAACAAGCTCTGATACCCTTTTTGGTACTGCCGGTGGTAGACAGGTCGATGCCGCTTACACCATAATAGAGCAACTCCTGCAACAGCTCTGCACCGTCCATGTCCTTGTAGCCGATGGTGAAGAAGAAGCCGTCGCTCACAGGCTCGTCGTTGTCCTTGTCGTACACAATGTGGAAACCTGTGCGTGTGAGGATATCTTTGATTTTCGCAGTGCGGTCGGCATACTCCTTGACATCGGCAACGAAGTTGTACTCTCCGTCGCAAGCAGCCTTGAGCATAGCAGCCATCGCATACTGCGCCGAGTGTGAAACACCGGATGAGAATGTGTAAAGGAATATGTATGCGTATGCCGCACCGAAGCGCGCAATGCCGTATCTCTCCTTCAGACTGTCGTAGTGGCGCTCGTAGAGCTTGTCCGATATACATGCCATTGCAATGCGCTGTCCTGCGTAGCTGAATATCTTCGAGGCACTCATCATAATCACATAATTTTCTGTGTACTTCGAAACAGTCAACTGGTAAGGAGGCTCGAAAGGCTTGCTCATGTCGCGGCGGAAGTCCATTGTCATGTATGCCATGTCCTCTATTACCACAACATCATATTTTGTTGCAAGGCGGCCGATAATCTCAAGCTCCTGCTCGTTCAGACACATCCATGTGGGGTTGTTGGGGCTTGAATATATTACGGCGCAGATGTTGCCCTGTGCAAAATAGCTCTCGATTTTCGCTTCGAGCTTTTCGCATCTGTAGTCCGAAAGGTCGAACGAAGCAATTTTCAATCCGATAACCTCGGCCTGCATCTTCTGCACAGAGAATCCGGGGTCGATGTAAAGTATAGTGTCCTTCTTCGCATCAAGCTGTGAGGCGAGCATCATCGAAGCGAATGTACCCTGCATAGAACCTACTGTGGGTATACAGCTTGACGGTGCAATATCCACGTTTACAAAAGCCTTCATGAAGCGTGATGCCTGCTCCTTTACTTCGGGAATACCGTCGATGATAGGGTAAACCGATGCCACTCCGCGCTTCAGAGCCTCACATTCTGCTGCAACGCCCACTGCCGAGGGAGGGAGTCCGGGTACACCCATTTCGAAGTGAATATACTCAGTGCCTGTGCGCTTTTCAGCTTCGCGCACAACCGCGCCAATCTGTCTGATAGATGCTCTTTTAACATCCGGAATTTCCAATTCCTGCATTATGCCGTCGATTATTGACGGCTCTATAACTGTTTTCATATATTAGTCCTCCATTAGTTTGCGGTAACGTACTTTGCGGGGCTCCTCTACACCGAGGCGGCGCATCTTGTTCTCCTCGTAGTCCGAATATGAACCTTCGAAGAAGAATACTTCGCCGTTGCCCTCAAAGGCAAGAATGTGTGTACAGATACGGTCGAGGAACCAGCGGTCGTGGCTGATTACTACGGCGCATCCTGCGAAATTCTCAAGACCTTCCTCAAGCGCACGCAGTGTGTTTACGTCGATATCGTTGGTAGGCTCGTCGAGCAGGAGCACGTTGCCGCCCTCTTTCAATGCCATTGCAAGGTGCAGACGGTTGCGCTCACCACCTGAGAGTACACCGCACTTCTTCTCCTGATCGGCGCCTGAGAAGTTGAAGCGTGAGAGGTAGGCGCGGAAGTTTATTTCGCGGCCTCCGAGGCGCATGGTCTCGTTGCCCTGGCTCATTACTTCGTACACCGATTTTTCGGGGAGAATATCCTTGTGTGTCTGGTCGACGTATGCCAGTTTTACAGTGTCGCCCACCTCGAATGTACCACCGTCGGCAGTCTCCAGTCCCATGATGAGACGGAAAAGGGTGGTCTTGCCTGCGCCGTTGGGACCAATCACACCTACAATGCCGTTGGGGGGTAAGTTGAAGTTGAGGTCGCCGAAGAGTGTCTTCTCGCCATAAGCCTTTGCCACATTGTTGGCAATGATAACCTTGTTACCCAAACGGGGACCGTTGGGGATAAAGATTTCGAGTTTCTCTTCGTGCTCTTTCTGGTCCTCATTGAGCAAGCGTTCGTATGAATTAAGACGGGCTTTACCTTTTGCCTGACGGGCTTTGGGCGACATTCTCACCCATTCGAGCTCGCGCTCAAGAGTCTTACGGCGTTTGCTTGCCACCTTCTCCTCCTGCTCCATGCGCTTGGTCTTCTGGTCGAGCCATGATGAGTAGTTACCCTTCCAGGGAATTCCTTCGCCACGGTCAAGTTCGAGAATCCAGCCGGCAACGTCGTCGAGGAAGTAGCGGTCGTGGGTTACAGCAATAACTGTTCCCTCATACTGGTTGAGGTGCTGTTCGAGCCAGTCGATGCTCTCAGCGTCGAGGTGGTTGGTAGGCTCGTCGAGCAGAAGTACATCGGGCTTCTGCAACAGCAGGCGGCAGAGTGCCACGCGGCGACGCTCACCACCTGAAAGGTAGTCTACGAGTTGGTCGGCGGGAGGACAGCGGAGAGCGTCCATGGCTCTTTCGAGCTTGCTGTCGAGGTTCCATGCGTCCGAAGCATCGAGTACGTCCTGCAATTCAGCCTGACGGGCGAAGAGACCGTTCATCTTCTCCTCATCCTCGTAGTATTCGGGGAGTCCGAACTTGTTGTTTATCTCCTCATACTCGGCAAGTGCGTCTACTACAGATTGCACACCCTCCATCACACACTCCTTGACGGTCTTTCCCTCCTGAAGCTGAGGATCCTGAGGCAGATAGCCCACAGAATAGCCGGGTGACCACACAACCTCGCCCTGATAGTCGTTGTCGAGGCCTGCGATAATCTTCATAAGCGTAGACTTACCTGAACCGTTGAGACCTATGATACCAATCTTGGCGCCGTAGAAGAAGGAGAGGTAAATATCCTTCAGCACTTGTTTGTTATTCTGACGGATGGTCTTGTTGAGTCCGACCATCGAAAAGATAATTTTTTTATCGTCGGGATTAGCCATATTGTATATAATATCGGTTAATATTTGAAATCTCCTGCGAAGATACAAAGAACTTGCGTAAAATTGGTAGTTTTTGGGGAAATAATGAAAAAAAGAAAGGGACTCTATTGAGTCCCTTCTTTTAGTGATTCGCCTGGGGCTCGAACCCAGGACCCCATCCTTAAAAGGGATGTGCTCTACCTGCTGAGCTAGCGAATCGACCTTATTGCCGTTTAGCGAGTGCAAAGGTATGCATAATTTTTGAACCTGCAAACTTTTTTGCCGTAAATTTTGAAAAATTTTTATTTTTCTTCGATTTTTGCTCCATTTTCTGCTGTTTTTGGTAGATTTTCGGTCTCCTCCTCTGTCTGTTCCTGATGGAAACGCTTGATGTAACCGAGCAGCAGGGTGGTGAGCGGCAGTGCCATTATCATACCCACAATACCCAACAGCTTACCCCAAATTGCAAGCGACAGAAGTATTGTTGCCGGGTGCAGCTTCATGCGTCTACCCATAATGTGAGGCACGAGTATAAAATCCTGTATGGCCTGAACGATGAGCACCACGGCCAGTGCCGAAGCCATTATCACCCAAAAGTTCTCGCCATTGTTGGCTGCACCAATCAGGGCGAGCAGTGTCATCGGGACGAGTGAAATAAGTTGCAAATAGGGAACAAGGTTGAGCACACCAATGAAGAGTCCGAATGCTATTGCCATAGGGAAGTCTATAATAAGGAATCCTATGGAAATCATAACGCCTACAAGCAATGCAATCAGAGCCTGCCCGCGGAAATATTGGTTCATGCCTTCTGTGAGGTCGTTCATCAGAGTGTTTGCCTTGTGGCGCCATCTGACGGGAATCAGTGTCTGCCACTCCTCGGAGAGCCGCTCGTAGTCGAGCAGTATAAAGAACAGGTACATAATGGTGATGCAGGATGCAAAAATCTTCATCACCACATTTATTGTACCCATGGCCAAAAACCATGTCCGTTCAGCAAAAGACTTGAAAATATCCTGCACACCTGAATTCTGCAATATGTTCGCAATACCATGCTCCTCGGCAAATTCGCGTATGAGGTTGTTGGCAAAATCGGGAATCGAAGGTACATTTATCTGGTTGTTTATAAACCCGATGGCAACATCTTTGAACTGTATGATTTCTGTTGTCAATGATGGCAATGCCAGCATGATGAATCCCGTAGCAATGGCTACAATGAACAGCAGTACAGCCACAATCGACACAATTCTGAACCTGAACTTCATTCGGTACTGCACAAATTTGACAATCGGGTAAATAAGATAGGCCAACAGCCACGCGATGAGGAAAGGCAGCAGCACCCCACTCAAGCATTTTAGTACCATGTACGAAATACCTGTAAAAATCAGTATCAGTATGATTCGCAGGAAATAACCTATGCTAACTTCTTTTATCTTATACATAACTGTAGTCGTGTGTTGTAGTCATACTGCAAATGTAACTAATGTTAAAATAGTTTGTTGCCGATAATATGTTAAAATTTACAATAGAATAGCAGGAATACGCACTTTTATACTTAAATTTGTAGTACAAATAAAACGAAGATAGGCTGCACTCGTTGCAAGATATTGAAGCGAGCTTCATATCTCACTCGTTTGCACTATCTTTGTGTCGTTAACAACCGAAAACAAATTATGGGTATATTGTATGTAGTGCCGACCCCTGTCGGCAATCTTGAAGACATTACCATGCGTGCACTGCGCATCCTGCGCGAGGCAGACTTTATATTGGCCGAGGATACCCGCACGACGGGCAACCTGCTGAAACACTACGAAATACACGCTCCGATGTACTCCCACCACAAGTTCAACGAACATCAGACTGTGGGGCACACCGTAGAACGTATAATGGCAAGCGGCACACACGTTGCACTCGTCTCCGATGCCGGCACCCCCTCGATATCCGACCCGGGCTTTCTGCTTGTGCGCGAGGCTGTGAGAGCAGGAGTAGAGGTTATCTGCCTTCCCGGCGCAACGGCATTTGTCCCCGCCCTTGTAAGTTCGTCGTTGCCCTCGGAACGCTTTGTGTTCGAAGGCTTCCTGCCGCAAAAGAAAGGTCGCCAGACAAGGCTCAAACAGTTGCAGGAGGAGCCGCGCACAATGATATTCTACGAATCACCCTATCGCGTGGTAAAAACCCTCACACAATTTGCCGAATACTTCGGCGCTGAGCGTCCGGCAGCCACAGTACGCGAAATATCAAAGCTGCACGAAGAGTGCCTGCGCGGCACCCTTGCCGAACTTATCGCCCACTTCACAAAGACCGAGCCGCGAGGAGAATTTGTCTTGCTCGTCGGAGGCACCGACTGCCAACCATTTACAAACACAATAACAAACGAATAAAAAATAGACTTATGAAAAAGATTACACTGTTGCTCATCGCATTCGTAACGATACTTTCGGGTTGTACAAACAGTTCGACAACCAATCGCCTCACAAGTGAAAATGACTCCCTCAGAAACGTGATTGCCGAAAGAGACGCCGCGCTCGAAGAGGTGGTAAACACCATAAACGCAGTTGAGGAAGGCTTCGACGCCATCAACGAGGCATACGGCCGTGTAAACCTCGATGCAGCCAGCGCCGAGCAGAGCAAAATGGCTAAACTGAAAAAGGACATATCCTTTATAAACGAGACACTCGACAGCAACCGTAAACGCATTGCTGAACTCGAAGAGCAGTTGAAAAACAACAAGAACGCGTCGGCACAGCTGAAGAAGATGGTTGCCAATCTGAAAGCCGAACTCGAAGAGAAGAACAAACAGATAGCCCAACTGCAGGAAGAACTCGCATCGAAGAACATCCACATCGACGAGCTTGACAAGGCGGTTGAAGGACTGAAAGGCAATGTCGACGAACTGAGCAAGGCAAAAGCCGATAACGAGAAGACCATCAGTGCGCAGGATGCACAAATAAATACCGTATGGTATGCCATGGGTACAAAGAGCGAACTGAAAGAGATGAAAATCCTCAGCGGAAAGAAGGTGCTCAAAGAGGCCGGTGCCAAGATGGACTACTTCACAAAGGCCGACAAGCGCGACCTTAAAACAATATTGACCAACGAGAAGAGCGCCAAAATCCTCACCACCCATCCCGAAGGCAGCTACAAACTCGAACGCAACAAAGAGAAGAAGTATGTGCTCACAATCACAGATGCCGACAGCTTCTGGAGTGTATCCAAATACCTTGTAATACAAGTAAGATAATCCATACAGGGAACTGTGCGATGAAGAAGTACAAGACACTGTTTATAGACCTCGACGACACACTGTACGATTTCAGTGCAGCTTCGCGCGAATCCTTCCGCGAGACATACGACCTCTTGGGCTACGAGCGCTTCTTCGACTCCTTCGACCACTTCATGCAGATATATGAGCCGCGCAACCGCGAACTGTGGGTGCTCTACGGCGAGGGGAAAATAGACAAGCCTACACTCAACCGTTTGCGCTACAGCCATCCGCTGGAGGTGGTTGGGCATCCCGACGAGGAACTTGCAGCACGCTTCTGCAAAGAGGCCTTGGGTCGCATCCCGCAAAAGAATGTGCTCATTCCCGGTGCGATAGAACTTCTCGACTACCTTTACCCGAAGTACGAAATGTTCATCCTCTCCAACGGTTTTGTGGAACTGCAATCCCGCAAGATGGCAACCACCGGCCTCACAAAATACTTCAAGCGCCTTGTGCTATCGGACGAAATAGGCATAAACAAACCCGATCCCCGTCTGTTTGAATATGCGCTTCAGGTGAGCGGTGCCCACAGAGAAAACAGCATAATGATAGGCGATATGTTCGAGACCGACATAGCAGGCGCAGCCGGTATCGGACTCGACCAGATATATTTCAACCGATGGAATGTGGAGTGCATAGGTACCTTTGAGCCTACATATACGGTGAATAATTTGTCAGAAATAAGAAATATACTATAAAAATGAACAATTATATAAAAGTAACCTTTACAATCACCCCTGCCGAAGAATCCATAGCCGATGTGCTTGCCGCACTGCTCGCCGATGTAGGATTCGAGAGCTTTGTCCCCGAAGAGACCGGATTGACAGCCTATGCGCCAAAAACGCTTTTCGACAGCGACGCCGTTGCGGCAGTTGTGGAAAATTTTCCTCTCGACGGATTTTCGATAGCATACGATGCAGAGGAAATAGAGGGCGAGGACTGGAATGCCGAGTGGGAGAAGAACTACTTCCAGCCTATAGTCCTGGGCGAGGATTGCGTGATACACAGCACCTTCCACACAGATGTACCTTCGGCGCGATACGACATACTTATCGACCCCAAAATGGCGTTCGGTACAGGCTACCACCAGACAACCTGCCACATGTTGCGTGCCATCCTCGGCGAGGATATGAGCGGGAAGAGCGTTCTTGACATGGGCTGCGGCACAGCGCTGCTTGCCATCCTTGCACGCAAGCACGGCGCAGACAGAGTGGTGGCAATAGATATTGATGAGTTTGCATACGAGAATGCCCTCGAAAATATTGTGCTTAACGCAACCCCCGACATAGAAGTACGCTTGGGTGGCGCCGAAGCACTTCGCGAAGATGATATCTTCGACTATGTGATTGCAAATATCAACCGCAATATCCTGCTTGCCGATATGGGTGCTTATGCCGCATGTATGCACAGTGGCTCGGTGCTTTTTGTCAGCGGTTTTTATACCGAGGATATGGAGGTGCTCAAAGAGGAGGCCGCCCGCCACGGATTGCGCTACGAGACATTTGCCGAAGACAACCGTTGGGCAATGATGCGCTTTGTGAAGGAGTAAGAACTTGTTTCACTCCGGATAAAATACCTGTGGATGAAAAATATTCGCTTTAAATTTTTTTATTCACGTTTTTTGTCTACCTTTGCAAACGCGTTCAAGCGCCTGTGGCGAAATTGGTAGACGCGCCAGACTTAGGATCTGGTGTTTCGCGACGTGTAGGTTCGAGTCCTATCAGGCGCACGATGAGACAAAAGAGGAATTTTCGAGAGAATTTTCCTCTTTTTTATTTTTGTAATTCACTGATAATCGAGCGATTATAGAGAGGGCTTCATTCTCATCAAAGGTTCGATAATTGTCTTTTTCCTTATCCCACAAAATTCCATTGGGAAAGAGCAGATTTTGCAATTTTTGGCAAGTTTCAAGCGAACCATCACGCCACAAACTGTCTAATTTACAGCACATTGCAAGTATGTCATCTACCTCGCCATCAAGGTTCGATAAATTTTTTCTGCACTCTGCCAAACCTCGCTCT